>NZ_JAMYRY010000024.1:0-100274 GCF_040321655.1 Mesorhizobium sp. M0306
CCCTGATCGTGTTGAGATCGGCCTCCAAGGCGCGCTTGAGGATATCGCGGCCTTCGGCCAGTTTCTCGACCTGGCCGGAAACCAGTCCGTCGATGCTCGAGCGGCTTTCGGCCAGCTTGGCAAGGTCGTCTTCGAGCGCCTTGGTCAAGGTTGAGCGATCTTCCGCCAGTTTCTCGGACTGGCCCGCAATAACATCCTTGATGGTGTTGAGATCGGCCTCCAAGGCGCGCTTGAGGATATCGCGGCCTTCGGCCAGTTTCTCGACCTGGCCGGAAACCAGCCCGTCGATGCTCGAGCGGCTTTCGGCCAGCTTGGCAAGATCGTCTTCCAGCGCGCGCTTGAGGATGTCGCGACCCTCGGCCAGCTTCTCGACCTGGCCGGAGACCAGCCCGTCGATGCTCGACCGGCTCTCTGCCAGCCTGGCGAGATCGTCCTCGAGCGCCTTCGAAAGGGCCGAACGGTCCTCGGCGAGCTTGTTCATATGATCGGAGACGACGCCCCGCACGGCCTCGAGATCGGTCTCCAGTGCCCGCGACAGCTGACCGCGATCCTCCGCCAGCTTCTCGGATTGACTGGCGATGACGCCCTTGACGGTGCTCAGATCGGCTTCGAGCGCGCGCTTGAGGATGTCGCGGCCCTCGGCCAGCTTTTCGACCTGTCCGGCAACCATCACATCGATGCTCGAGCGGCTTTCGGCCAACTTGGCGAGATCGTCTTCGAGCGCCTTCGAAAGGGTCGAACGGTCCTCTGTGAGCTTGTTCATGTGATCGGAGACAACGCCCCGCACAGTCTCCAGGTCGCTCTCCAGTGCCCGTGACAGCTGGCCACGGTCTTCCGCCAGCTTTTCGGACTGGCTGGCGATGACGCCCTTGATCGCGTTAAGGTCCGATTCAAGCGCGCGCTTGAGGATGTCGCGGCCTTCGGCCAGCTTCTCGACCTGGCCGGCAACCAGCCCATCGATGCTCGACCGGCTTTCCGCCAACTTGGCAAGATCGTCTTCAAGCGTCTTCGAGAGCAGGCTGCGGTCATCGGCGAGCCTGCCAGAATGATCGGCGATCAGGCTCCTGATGTCGGACAGGTCGTTATCGAGCGACTGGGAAAGGCCGCTGCGGTCTTGCGCCAATTTGGCCGAATGCGCCTCGATGAGGCCATTGATGCCGGCGATATCGGCTTCCAGCGCACTGGCGAGTATGGCGCGGCCCTCGGCGATCTTTTCGACTTGACCGGCGACGAGGCCGTCGATGCTGGCGCGACTCTCTGCCAGCTTGCCGAGGTCGGCCTCCAGCGCGCGCGAAAGGATGCTGCGGCCTTCGGCGAGCTTGCCGACGTGCCCGGCAACCATTTCATCAATTATCGTACGAGCTTGCACGAGTTTTCCAGAGTCTTCGTTCAAGGCCTGGGCAAGCCTGTTGCGACCCTCTTCAAGGCTTTCGAGATGGCTGCCCAGCGAAGCGTCGATCGCTGCGCGTGATTCGTTTACCTTGCGCAGATCCTCCTCAAGGGCGCGCGAGATCAGGCTGCGGCCTTCGGCAAGCTTCTGCACCTGGTTGGCCACCGCTGCGTCGATTTCGGCGCGACCCTCGGCGAACTTCGCCAGATCGGCCTGCATTGCCGCCGCCATCCGGTCGCGGCTTTCGGAAAGCTTGTGGCTGTGGTTTTCGACGGCTTCCTCGATGCCGGCGCGAGCCTCGGCAAGCCGCTGGATGTCTGTATCGAAGGAACGCGATACGACATGGCGCGCCGCCTCCATGCGCCCGGCGAAATCGCCGGCGCGGGCTTCAAGCATGGTCGAGGTCGACGAAATGATGTCGGCCATGTCGGCGCCGATCTGGGTCTTGCCCTGATCGATCATCGCCGACAGCGTCTCCTTGCTATCCTGGAAGGTGTGGGCGATTTCGCGCGCGCGCTCGACCAGCGTCTCGTTGATCTGGCGTGCGCGAGCCTCCAGCGCGGCGTTGAGCTTCTGCGTACCGGTGTCGAGCGCCTCGGCGCGGGTCTGGAACTCGCTGATAAGCGCCTGGCCACGTTCAGCAAGCGTCCGCTCGATGCCGTTAAGGCTGGCTTCGAATTCGGAATTGAGCGTACGCGCGGCACCGCCGAGCAGCGACACCATGCCGGTCGTGCGGTCGTCGAGCAGGTCGGTCAGCGACCGCGTCAGGCCATCGGTGGTGTCCGTCAGTTTGGCGATGCGGGTGTCGAGCAGGCTGGCGAAGGCCTCGCCCGACGTCGACAGCCGGTCGGTGATCGATTCGAGCCGGCCTTCCACCGAATCGAAGATCGACATCGAGCTCCCGTTGATCCTGTCGATCAGCGTGTCGCCGGATTCGTTGATCGTCATCGACAGCTTGGTCGAGGCGTTGAGAATGCTGTCGCGAATGATATCGCTGGCGGCGTTGATCTCGTCCTTCAGCGTCTCGTGGGCGCCGGTGATCGAGGCGCGCACGCGCTCGGCATGGGTGACGACCGCTTCGCGCTCGCTGCCCAGCCCGTCGACCAGCGAGCGGATGCGGGACTCGTTCTCGGAGTAGGAGCGCTCGATCTGGTTCACCTCGCCGTGAACCAGCGTTTCGAGCTCGACGGCACGCGCAAGCGTGCGTTCGATGCCTTCGCCCATGGCCGCCACCTCGCGGCGAACCGCTTGGCCGATCATCATGACGCGATCCTGGGCAAGATTTTCCGGCTCGGCCAGACGGAAGGCCACCTCGGTCATCGACTGCGCGGCAAGGCGCATCTCCTGAGCGCGGCGAATCATCACGGCGAATGCCCAGAACAGGATGACGGGCACGATTGCCGCGACCGCCAGGCCGATCAGCTCGGGACGGGCGAAAAACTGATCGAAGGTGCGGATGTTCCAGATGCCAGGTCCGAACAACAGGTTCGCAAGGCCACCAGCGCCGGCGATCCAGGCCAGCGAAACGAAAGCCACGACCCAATAGATCGTGTTCGAGGCGCGCCGATTGAGGGTGTGCAGGAGCGTCTTATAGTCTTTTTGACGATCGTCGTTGGCCGGCGAGAAAGCGGCCGGCTGCGAGCCATTGCGCGTTGCGACAGGACGCAACTCGGCCGGCTTGGCTTTTGGCGCGGGATTTGCGTTCTGGCTTTGATTGGCGGCAGGTGCCGCGTTCTGGGCTTGGTCGGGGGCAGGTGCTTCGTTCTGGCTGCGACCTTCGCGCGCCAGTTCGTCGGCGGCTTGCGATATTTGCGCTTCCAGATCTTCCATGGATGCCGCGATGTCGAAGTCGCCGCCGGCATCGCCGCTCAGATCGATATCAAGTGCCTTTTCGAGTTCCCTGGCTACGTCGCTGTCGAGCGTTCTTGTCGTCGTTGGTTTCTTCGCCATGCCTTCGCTACCCTGTACAAGCTGCCGCGGGACTTATGGTTCTGCTTATTGATTCTGCCTAGCGTGTCCCGCGCAGGAGGCTGAAAATGGACCTGTCGTATCGTAATGACACAGCCGGGTAAAGAAAACATGCATTCCGCCCGATACGTAAAACTTTAAATATAAGGTTAACACAGCCGTGATTCCGGCGCCGTTATCGCGACATTTTTCCGGGCCAATCATTAACCCGTTGTCCACCGGATACGCCTAGTTTTTGCGGCGGTCGAAGAACGGAGTCTCAAAGTGATACGTGGCGAAAACGGCATTGCCTTCTCGATGCCCGGCGGCGACGTGTCGGGGACAGCCGGGGCGCGGCCGATCGACCTGGCGCATCTTGCGCGCCAGACGATGGGCGATCGGAGCCTCGAGCAGGAGGTGTTGGCTCTGTTCGTGCAGCAGGCGCTGTCGGTGCGCGACAAGATCGTCGATGCGGATGTCAGGCAGCGGCTGCTATTGGCACACGGGCTCAAAGGCTCGGCGCGCGGGGTCGGCGCCTTCGCCATTGCCGATTGCGCCAGTGCGATCGAATGCCGGCCCGAAGACGCCAGCACGCTGAAGCGGCTTGGCTCGCTGATCGAAGAAGTACGCGACTTCGTCGCCGCCATCAGCCGATAGAACTTATTCCCAAAACGCCACGCAGCGGCGCTTTCGCGCCGCAGTTGACTTGTCCGGCAGAGTGATTATGTCGGCTCAGACTCCCTTCAGGTGACAAATGACCAAGCTGACCTTCATCGCCCATGACGGCACGCATTTTGACGTGGATGCCGAAAACGGCTCGACCGTCATGGAAAATGCGATCCGCAATGCGGTGCCGGGAATAGAAGCGGAATGCGGCGGCGCCTGCGCCTGCGCGACCTGCCATGTTTATGTCGACGAAGCCTGGACGGCGGAGGTCGGCGAGCCGGAAGCCATGGAAGAGGACATGCTGGATTTCGCCTACGAGGTCCAGCCGAACTCACGGCTGTCATGTCAGATCAAGGTGCGCGACGCCCTCGACGGGCTGGTCGTGCGCGTGCCGGCTCGCCAGGGCTGACGCCGATTTTTGCCGCTGCCGCTTGGCAGCGGGCCAATGGTCATGCAGTGTCGCGCCGTTTTCCCATAAAGGCGCATGCTTCATGACAGCTCTCACCAAGACGGACGTACTCATTGTCGGGGCAGGGCCTGTCGGCCTGTTTGCCGTATTCGAGCTCGGCCTCTTCGACATGAAGTGCCATCTGATCGACATACTCGACCGGCCCGGCGGGCAGTGCGCCGAACTCTATCCGGAAAAGCCGATCTACGACATTCCGGGTTGGCCCTCGATCTCGGCGCAAGGTCTGGTCGACAAGCTGCTTGAGCAGATCGCGCCGTTCAAGCCCGAATTCACCTATAGCCGCATGGTTTCGAGCCTGGAAAGACTGGAGGACGGCAGTTTCCGCGTCACTTCCGACGAAAACGAGGTGTTCGAAGCCAAAATAGTAGTGATCGCCGCCGGCGGCGGCTCTTTCCAGCCGAAGCGGCCGCCGATTCCGGGCATCGAACCCTATGAAGGCAAGAGCGTGTTCTACTCGGTGCGCCGGATGGAGGACTTTCGCGGTCATGACCTCGTCATCGTCGGCGGCGGCGATTCGGCGCTCGACTGGACGCTGAATCTGCAGCCGGTGGCCAAGAGCGTGACGCTGGTGCACCGGCGGCCCGAATTCCGGGCAGCGCCCGACAGCGTCAACAAGATGTATGCCATGCAGGAGATGAAGGAGCTGGAATTCCAGGTTGGACAGGTGACTGGCCTGACCGGCAACGACGGCCAACTCGCCTCCGCCATCATCAAGGGGCCGGAGGGCGATATCGAAGTGCCGTGTACGCGGATGCTGCCGTTCTTCGGCCTGACGATGAAGCTCGGCCCAATCGCCGAATGGGGCCTCAATCTCCACGAGAACCTGATCCCGGTCGACACCGAAAAATTCCAGACGTCGGTGCCCGGCATCTTCGCCGTCGGCGACATCAACTGGTATCCCGGCAAGTTGAAGCTGATCCTGTCGGGCTTCCATGAGGTCGCTCTAATGGCGCAAGCAGCCAAGCGCATCGTCAGCCCCGGCGAGCGCATTGTATTCCAGTATACGACCTCGTCGACCAGTCTGCACAAGAAGCTCGGCGTGGTCGACTGAACCTCACTATACGCTCGTCGGGCCGGTCTACTCCGCCAAGGCTGGGGCCACAGCCTCGGCATGGCCGCGAAGCGTTTTTTCCGGCATCAGCCAGAGCGTGATGAACGACAGCAGCAAGGTCGCGGCCGCGGCAAGAAAGATCATCACGAACGGTATGGCGGAGGCGATATGGCCGGCCGGCTGCGTGCCTTCGCTGGCCAGCGGCAGCCCGTAACCAAGGGCGACGGCACCAAGCATGGCGACGCCAAGCGCGCTGCCCAGCGAGCGCAGGAAGGTGAGCACGCCGGTCGCTACGCCAAGGTGCATGCGATCGACGGCGTTCTGGACCGAGACGGTGGCAACGGGAAAGGTCGTGCCTGTGCCCAGCCCTATGCAGGTCGTCAACACCTCGACAAGCAATAGCGAGGCATTCCCGGCGATCAGGCTGAGCACGCCGAGGCACAGGATCGAGAAAACGGTGCCGATCATGGCAATGCGCTTATAGTGGAAAAAGCGCGGGATCATTCGCGCGCTGAACGTCGCACCGGCCACCGTGCCGAGCATCAGCCCAAGCAACGCGGTGCCCGATTCGCTGACTGACAGGCCGACGACCGATTGCAGGTAGACCGGCAGATAGACCGACAAGCCGACATTGGCGGCCTGCAGCAGGAACATCGACAACGTGCCGGCGAGAACGATCGGATTGCCGAGCACTTCGAGCGAGATCAGCGGTTCGGCCGCGCGCATCAGCCGCAGCGCGAACGCGCTCCAGAACACCGCCGAGCAGGCGAGCAGCCCAAGGATTTCAGGTGACAGCCACGGATACTCGCTGCCGCCCCAGTTCAAGGCAAGCAGCAGCAGCGAGGTGGCCGCGACCAGAAGCAGCGCGCCGAGGCCGTCGATGCGGTGATGCTTTGCGGCGATCGGCAGCTTCTTGAGCGGGTTGTTGATGATCGCCATCGCCAGCAGCCCGAGCGGAATGTTGATCCAGAAGATCAGCGACCAATGCAGATGTTCGGCGAAGGTGCCGCCGAGCAGCGGCCCGGCGATGCTGGCGACAGCCCAGGTGCCCGAGATCCAGGCGGCGTAGCGAGCCCGCTCGCGCGGCGGCACGAGGTCGCCGATCACGGTCTGCGTCAGGGCGAAAAGACCGCCGCCACCGGCGCCCTGGATCGCCCGGCCGACAACCAGGACCAGCATGTTGGGCGCCGTGGCGCTAACCAGCGACCCGGCGAGAAAGATCAGGATTGCCGCATAGACGGTCGGCCGGCGGCCATAGATGTCGGAGATCTTGCCGTAGAGCGGCGCCACGGCGGTCGCGGTCAGCAGATAGCCGGTCACGATCCACGGCAGATATTCGGCATGCCCGAGCAGACGTGCCATCGTCGGCATCGCCGGCGCAACGATGGTCTGGTCGAGCGCCGCCAGCAGCATCGACAAAAGCACGCCGCCGATAATGGCGTTTTTCTCGGTTTCGGTCAGCGGCGTGCTGGTTTCCACCATCGCTTGCTTGTCAATAGCCTGGTCCATATCCATTCATCCATTACACTTGCATGCACGTCCGGGACGGCTGGAGTGCGTCGAGTGTGCAGATTGGCCCGTGTACTCGTGCCTTTGGGACTGAGCCTTGCGAACTTGACATATGTCGTTCGCTATAGGCCGATTTCGACAGCGGCTCGAAAGTTTTTCGAAGCTGGCACCATGCTTCGGCAAAATTGGCTTTGTTCCAAATTGGCTTTGTCCAACGACGCGGAGTTCAGCCGGGAGCGAGCCGGCCGTTCTCAATGCGCTCGATGCGATAGTGCAAGAGCCGCAGGATACGGCTTTGGAAATTGACGCTTTCGACACGATCGAAGCGCATCTGCTCCTGGTCGTGCTTGGCAAGCATGACCGCTGTAATTTTCGCGGCCTTGGCCTTGGCCAGTTCGCAGGTCTTTTCCGGGTAGCTTGCCTTCAGGGCGTCTTCGAGTTCGCGGCCATGGTTCTTGGCAATCTCGACGTGGCGCTCCTCATGGCGCTTGATGTCGGCGGATAACGTATCCCAGAACAGCCTGACGCCGGCATCGGCTTTGCGCGGACGGCGCCACTGCGGAAGGATCACCTTGACCTTGACGGTGACGACAGCGTCGGCAATCCAGCACGAGCCCGGGTTTTGCGCATAGCTGACGCGGGTGGTGAACGCCATCTGGGTAGCGCCTGGATGCCGCGACCCGGTGCTTTTCACCTGAGGCCCGAGTCTCGACAGCTGGCTCTCGATGTCGTCGAGCGTCCTGCCGCCGATCGGGAAATAACTATATGTCTTGACGAGAGTTGCAGCGCCGGCCGGGAATGCGGTCAGCGCGAACATCAGCGCGCAGAGGAGGGATCGTTTCATCGTGTTGCCTCTTTCCCCACCTTGCTTTACCGCCGTCCTCGGCGCAACGGAATTGATCCCCGGCCACGCCGCGGGATCGAACATGGTTGATGGGCAATGATGACAGGGCGATGGCAGCTGGCGCATGGGCGCCATCTCGACCTTGGCAGTAAGGCCGTGGTCGTCGGCATCCTCAACGTCACGCCGGACAGTTTTTCCGACGGCGGCCTGTTCGATGTGCCGGAAAAAGCGGCGGCCCAGGCGCGCCGCATGGTGGAGGAGGGGGCCTCCGTCATCGACATCGGCGGAGAATCGACACGTCCCGGGGCGTCTGCGGTCTCCGCAAAGGAAGAGCAGGCCCGCATATTGCCGGTCATCGAGGCGCTCGCGACGTCTGGCGGAATGCTGATCTCGGTCGATACCTATCGCGAGGATACGGCCCGGCTTGCCGTCCAAGCCGGCGCACATATCGTCAATGACGTCTGGGGCCTGCAGCGCGAACCGGGCATTGCCCGCGTCGCGGCCGAAACAGGCGCTGGGCTTGTCGTCATGCACACGGGACGGGACCGGCAGAAACTGCCCGACGTGATTGCCGATCAGCTCTTCTTCCTCAGAAAGTCGCTGGAAATCGCGCGGAGGAGCGGTGTTGCCGACGATCATATCGTGCTCGATCCGGGCTTCGGCTTCGCCAAGGAGACGGCCGCGGAAAATCTTGACCTGATGGCACGGTTTTCCGAGCTTCGTGCGCTGGGTTTTCCACTGATGGCCGGCACATCGCGAAAGCGCTTTATCGGCACCGTCACCGGCCGCGACGCGGCCGCAAGGGCCGCCGGAACCGCGGCCACCAGCGTAATCCTGAGGCTCAAAGGCGCGCATCTTTTTCGCGTACACGATGTCGCAATCAACGTGGACGCGTTGGCCATCGCCGATGCTATGCTGGCACGTGAGATCGGGGAAAGCTGAGCCATGTATGTCATCCGCATGAAGAACTGCGCCTTCTTTGCCCGGCATGGTGTGCTGGACGAAGAAGAGACGCTCGGCCAGCGCTTTTATGTCGATGCGGCACTCACGGTGGATCCCGGGCGGGCACTGGTCGAGGATTCCATCGAGGACACCGTCAATTACGGCATCGCCTTTGCAGTCATCGAAAAGATCATTACCGGCGAGCGGCGCTTTCTGATCGAAGCGCTGGCGCTCGAAGTGGCGAGGGCGCTGACGGCGCGGTTCCCGCAGATCAAAAAGGCCGAGATCACGGTGCGCAAGCCGAACGCCCCGGTGCCGGGTGTGCTCGATCATGTCGAGGTGACCGTTGTCTGGCCAGAATAATACCGTCTATCTCAGCCTTGGCGGCAATCTCGGTGATCCGGCAAAGTCGATGGCTGCGGCACTGGGCATTCTGGATGCCGACGAGAGCACGCGCGTCATTGCCGTTTCGTCGCTCTACCGCACGCCGCCCTGGGGCAAGCTCGATCAGCCGGATTTCCTCAACGCGGCGGCCGAAATCTCGACCGCGCTCGCGCCGCGGGCTTTGCTCGACCTTTGCCTCGACGCCGAGCGAAAACTGAAGCGGGTGCGCGAGGAGCGCTGGGGTCCACGCCTGATCGATATCGACATTCTGGTGTTCGGCGACCGCATCATCCACGAGACCGGACTGGAGGTGCCGCATCCGCGCATGCTGGAGCGCGCCTTCGTGCTGGCGCCGCTGGCAGAAATTGCGCCAGAGCTTGTGGTCGACGGCAAGAGCGTGTCGGAGCGGCTGGCCGCCGTCGACACGTCGGGCATTGAACGGCTACCGTCGGGCCAGGATTGGTGGAAGACCTGACGCTGCCGCCATCGGTGCCTGAATCAGCCGGAAAACCCACCTCCGTCGAGGAACATTTGTTCGTCTGGTGTCGTCTCGCGGCCAAGCATCCTGTTTCGATGCGGAAAGCGGCCGAAGCGCTGGATGATGTCGCGATGCTCGATCGCATATTTCAGGTAGGAGGGGGCTTTGGCGGCGGTAAGCTCCATCGATCTGAGCTGATCGGCGAGGTCCTCCGAATGCTCATAGGGCAAATAAAGAAAGACGCGGAGGTTTTCGTCGAGCGCCAGGTCATGGCCGGCGGCGATCGCTTTCCGGGCGAAATGCCGCGCCAGCGGGTCCGTGGCGTACATGTGGCCGGTGCCGCGAAAGCAGTTTCGCGGAAACTGGTCGAGCAGGATCATCAGTGCCAGCGACCCTTCGGCGTGTTCAGACCAGCCGTCGCATTCGCAGCGCGCGGCGGCGAAGTGCAGATCGAAAAACCGGGTGCGGAAGTCGGTATCAAAGGCGTCGTTCTTCTCGAACCACGCGTCCTCCCCCGCGTCGCGCCAGAATCCGGCGACGGAGAGAGCGCGCTCGTCCAGTTCGTTCATCATTCGCGTCGTTCCAAGGTTTAATCGGCCGGTTCGGATTTCTGCAGCACGCCGGCGGTCTCTTCGTTGAGCGCCTGGCCCGCGCGCCGTGGCGTGCTGAGCGGCGTCGGGATGGGCGTGCCGATATTGCCTTTGAGGAAACGCCGCCCGGCGCGAATGCCTTCGGCCTGTTGAAGTTCGAAACGGGCAGCATCGCGGCGGCGGACGTCCTCGACTACCTCGGCGACCTCTTCCGGGTCGACGCCGAGGGCTTCCAGGGTCGAGCCGCCGAAGACAAGCGCCGATTCGAACGTCTCGCGGAGCTGATAGTCGACGCCGGCACGAATGAGCTGCAACGCCGTGCCGCGGTCGAAGGCCCGTGCCAGCACTGTCAGCAAGGGAAACTCCGCCTTGATCAGTTCCGCGATGCGCACGGCGGCATCGGGCTTGTCGACACAGATCAACACGGCGCGTGCCCGCCCGGCTCCCGCGGCCCGCAGGATGTCCAGCCGCGTGCCATCGCCATAATAGACCTTGAAGCCGAAATCGGCTGCCGCCTGGATCATTTCGACCTCATTGTCGATGATCGATACGTCGATCCCGCGCAACAAAAGCGGCTGGCTGGCGATCTGGCCGAACCGGCCAAAGCCGATGATCAGCACGCTGCCGGTCAGGCCGTTGGCGACATCGACGCCCTCGAGCGACTGCTCGTCGCGCGGCGTCAGATACCGCAGGGCTATGATTGCCAACGGCGTCAGCACCATGGAAATGATGACGATGGCGGTCAGCATCGCATTGGCCTGGCTATCGATGATGCCCACCGCCGCCGCTGCGGAATAGAGGACGAAGGCGAATTCGCCGCCTTGCGCCATGAAGACCGCGCGTTCGAGCGCTTCCCGGTGGCCGGTTTTGAGGACGCGGGCAACGATATAGATGCCGATCGCCTTCATCAGCATGTAGGCGACGACATAAATGGCAATGAGCTGCCAGTTGACGACGACCACATGCAGGTCGAGCGACATGCCGACGGCGAGGAAGAACAGCCCGAGCAAAATGCCGCGGAACGGTTCGATGTCGGCCTCCAGCTGGTGGCGGAAGGTCGATTCCGACAAAAGCACGCCGGCCAGGAAGGCGCCCATTGCCATCGACAGGCCGGAAAGCTGCATGGCAAGCGCTGACCCGAGAACGACCAGGAGGGCGGCAGCGGTCATCACCTCACGGGCGCGCGCATCCGCCAGGATACGAAAGAACGGATTGAGCAGATAGCGCCCGGCAAGCACCAGCCCGACGATCGCGGCAAGGCCGATGCCGACCTCCGTCAACCGATCCGACAGGCTCATATCGGCGCCGCCCGGCGCGAGGAAGGCGATCAGCGCCAGCAGCGGCACGATGGCCAGGTCTTCCAAAAGCAGGACCGAAACGATGCGCTGGCCCTTGGGCGTGGCCAGTTCGCCGCGTTCTTCCAGCAATTGGATGACGATGGCCGTCGAGGTGAGCACGAAACCGGCGCCGGCGACGAAGGATTGCGCGATCGGAAAACCTCCCGCCAGCCCGACGCCGGTCAGTAGGACCGCGCAGACGCCGACCTGCAGCGCGCCAAGCCCGAAAATCTCGCGGCGCAGGCCCCATAGCCGTGACGGCTGCATTTCCAGCCCGATGATGAACAGGAACATGACGACGCCGAGTTCGGCGACATGAAGAATGGCTTCCGATTCGGAAAAAATGCGCAGTCCGAACGGGCCGATCACGACACCGGCCGCCAAATAGCCGAGGATGGAGCCGAGTCCCACGCGCCTGAAGATCGGTACCGCAACGACGCCGGCGGCAAGCAGCGCCACCACCTGAATCAGATCGCCGTTGGATGCCTCTGCCGCCATGCCTGCCGTTCCGCTCTCTTGGGAGTCAAGCGGCCAAGATAGGGGCTTCGGGGCGGATCGAACAGTGCGAATGCGGCGCATTGTGAAGGCGATATTGCAGGCGCACTGCACAGGATAATGGGGTGCCTGGCGTTGCTTGTTCCAGCGATCCGGCGCTAAGGACGCCCGGCTTCGGCCAGTGGAGGGTGAGCGACGATCAAGTCGCAGCCCTTTTTGAGGAGATGACTGACATGAAGACGTTTTTGCTGGTTGCCGTTGGCATCGCGGCGCTTGCCGGCTCGGCCTGTTCGAAGGCACCCGAGTGCACGACCGAGATACTGACCAAGAAGGCTCAGGACATGACTGCGGCACTTCAGGCTGCGATTACCAAGGATCCAGCCAAGGCAGCCGACCTCGGGGCCAAGGTCCAGGCGGTCACAACCAAATATCAGGGCGGTACGACAGCGGCCGAGGCCTGCAAGGCCTATGACGAGGTGATTGCCGCGATCAAGGGCTGAGCACTTAATTGCAAATCAAAAGAGGGCGGCGCCGTCTGGCCGCCGCCTTTCTCACGCTAAAAGTCAGTTCGGAGTTACGGAGCCGACCTCGACTGCATCGATCCGCTTCAACTTCATGCCGATGACCGGTACCAGCTGCTGGTCGACGCGCACGGCAACGGTCACCGTCATCGAATTGTCGTCGGGGACAAGCGCCTGCATAACGCCGCGCAACTGATTGCGATTTATGGTGAAAACCACCTTGTGCGCATCGACGACATTGCCACCGATAATGTCGAGGCCGGACCCGGCGGCCCCGCCCATAAAGCTGCCCTTGTAGCCCTGCCGGCCCTTGTGTTCGATCGTTGCCGACATCTGCTGGGTGAACATGCCTACCCGGCAGCCGCCGTCGAGCGACATGCCAACCTTGCCGTCAGGCGTCGAGCCGATGAAGCTGCAGGTGAATTTCGTGCCCTTGTATTTGCCGGCAACGATTTCCCCTGGGCCGACCCATTTGCCTTCGACCGATCGAAAGAACTGCTTGTCCGGTTCCGCCGCCGAGGTCTTTCCGGCAATGCCGACGGTTGCGACAAGCGCGAGCGCCACGGGCAGCCCGCTGGACAGAATAACGCTTTTCATCGACGACACCCGGCAACAAAGAGACTGGTTTGGACGCTTCCGACCATGGACAAGATTGGTTAATGCTTTGTCACCCCAAGGCGATAGTCACGTTCCGGAAGCGGATGTTTCTTTTTCTTTCTTTGCTGCAAAGGAGGTCAGCGCGGAGAGGAAATCGCCCAATCCGGGCCGCCTGACAGCGTAAAAGGGCAGGGGCCTTGCGGTTTCCATCGCTGCAATGCCGATGCGCGCAGTCATCATGCCGTTGACGACGCCTTCGCCGAGCTTGGCCGAGAGCCTGGCGGCAAGGCCGTGGCCAACAATCTGCTGGACGAAACTGTCGCCGACGGCGATCGACCCGGTGACCGCGAGATGGGCGAGAACGCTGCGCGCCAGGCGAAAAAAGCCAAGCGTGCCGGGGCGACCGCCATAGAGCTCCGACAGGCGGCGAATCAGCCGGCCGGCTTCGAACACGACGTAAGCGACGTCGACCAGCGCGCGGGGGCTGACCGCGGTCACCAGGGAGACGCGCTTCGCCGCTTCGAGAATCATCACCCTGGCGCGGGCATCGAGCGGGCCGAGGATCTCGCTCTCGGCCAGCCGCACCAGATTGCCGCCGTCAATGATCTCGCCGCGCAATTCGGCCAGCGAGCGCCTGCCGGCCGCGGTTTCGGGCTTGGCCGCGACAAATGCCGACAACTCGTCGACCACGGCGCGGGCGGCCTTCGGATCGTCACGGGCAATCGCATCGAGCGCCCGCTTTTGCAACTTTTCGACCTCGGCAAGGCGGGCAATCGCCATGAACTCGCGCACGAGGATGATCAGAAGCGCCAGGATGGCGATCGCGGCCATACCGGCAGCCAGCCAGCCCAGCCACTCGGCGCGCTCGAACAGGTCGCGAATCAGCTGGTCGGTCCAGAGGCCGACGGCGAGCGAAACCAGAACGCCCAGCGCGCCAAAGAACAGGCTGCCAAGCAGCGAACGTTTTCGCGGCGCAATCGCCGGCGGCGGTTCGGCAGCGACGATGTCAGGCTCGTCGAAGACGTCGATCTCCGCCGGTGTGACCACGGCTAGATCCGCCTTCAGAGTACGCGGCTTTCGCGCCGGCGCGGCCTCGGACGCAGCATGGCGAGCCGTCGAATCTTCCTTTTGCTGGGGCTCCGGCTCGATGCGAAAGGCCGCCGGTCTGCGGGGCACACTCATGCGAGATGGTCTCCGATCAGGAACTGCAGCGCGCGGTCGAGCCTGATATGCGGCAGCGACAGTGTCACGCCCTCGGCCGTGCGCTCGAGTTTCGGCGGGCGAAAGCGCACGAAGCGGATCGCGGGGTCGTCATTTTTCTGCCGGCGGGCCGATTCGGAAACGTCGAACACCGCATCAACTTTCTCCGGCAAATCTCCGGGAAATATGGCTGTTTCGGTCTTTCCGTCAAAGGTTTCGCCATTGATTTTTTCGCCACGCAATGGCGTGCCGATAATGACCGGCAAAGTCTCGCGGCCCTGCTTGACCGTGCCTTCACGGGTCGCGCGCATGGCCGCCAAGGCCACGACGTCGACGTCGGCGCCGGTGAAATTCGCTCGCGCCACGGCGCGGTCGGCTAGCCGCCGCACGATCGCCTGCAGCCGGTCGTGGCTTTCGTGGTGCAGATGGTCGGCCTTGGTCGCGGCCACCAATATGCGGTCGATGCGTCTTGAAAACAGGTCGGTCAGGAAGTTGCCCCGGCCGGGGCGGAAACAGGACAGGATTTCGGTGACCGCACGTTCCAGATCGGCCATCGCGCCGGGGCCGGCATTCAATGCCTGCAATGCGTCGATGAGCACGATCTGGCGGTCGAGACGCGTGATGTGTTCGCGAAAGAACGGTTTGACGACATGCGTCTTGTAAGCCTCGTAGCGCCGCTCCATCATCGCCTGCAGCGATCCCGAGCGGGCGCGCCGGCCGTCCAGATTCGGCAGCGGCGCGAAGGTGAGAGCGGGCGAGCCTTCAAGATCGCCGGGCATCAGGAAGCGGCCGGGCGGCAAGGTCGAAAGCGCCCGCTCGTCGAGCTTGCAGGCCTTGAGATAGGCGGCGAAGCTCTCGGCGAGACGGCGCGCCGTCATCTCGTCGGCCTCGGCGTTCGGGTCGACCGGATTGGAGAGCGCCCGCCATTCCCGCGAAAGATCGACACGCACCGGCAACACGGCCATCTCGAAGGCCTCACGCGAAAAATCGGCGTAGGACTTGCCGAGCAGCGGCAGGTCGAGCAGCCATTCGCCGGGATAGTCGACGATGTCGACCGACAATTTGCCGGCGGAAAACATGCGGGTCCAGCCAGAGGCCGATTCGTATTCGATGGTGAGCCTCAGTTCGGAAATCGCACGCGTCGAATCCGGCCAGACGCGGTCGTCGACAAGAGCCGCAATGTGATCCTCGTACTGGAAGCGTGGTACGGCGTCGTCCGGCTGCTCTTCGAGAAAGGCCCGGGCGACGCGCCCCGATTTTTGTGCCTCAAACAGCGGCAAGCGCCCGCCATGGACCAGATTGTGCACAAGGGCCGAGATGAACACCGTCTTGCCGGCGCGGGACAGCCCAGTCACGCCAAGACGCAGCGACGGAGCGAAAAGCCCGGCAGCGCGGCCTGACAACGTGTCCAAGGCAATCTTCGCCTCGTCGGTGAAAGTCGTCAGCGATGATGCCAAAATCTGTTCTCGCGGGCCGCTCAGGAACCGATATAGGCTTTGATGCGCGGCTTTGAAATGGCCTCAGATATCGGCAGGCGTCAGGAAGGCTTCGAGATAGCCGGCGCCCGGCGCAGACTCGGCAAGACTGCCGTTGAACCGGACCACCGCAAGTGCGGAGGCCGGGAAGCCGTGGTTCAGCATGGCCCGCGCGGTCTCCTCGCCGTCGCCTGAGAGCGCCATGGCGAGATCCTCAATCATCGGATTGTGGCCGATGACGAGCAGGGCATCCAGCCCGCCATTCTGCCGGATGGCGGCGAGGTACGCGGCGGCATCGTCGCTGTAGAGCGTGTCAAGGAACAGCACCCGGCCCGTGTCGGTGTGGCCAGCCAAGCTTTCCAGCGTCTGGCGGGCGCGCCTGGCGCTTGAGCAAAGGGTGAGGCCCGGTACGTATTTGCGGGAACGCATCAGCACGCCCATCGCTTCGGCGTCGGCGAAGCCGGATGCGTCGAGCGGGCGGTCGAAGTCAGCCACGCCAGGCAGCGCCCAGCCGGCCTTCGCATGCCTCAGCAGGTAAAGTCTGGTCACCGGATCCCCGTTGTGCCGGGCACCGAACCCGTCAACACGCCGCAGGATTTGCCATCAGAAGAGCTCCGTGCGCAATGGCAAGCGCCCCTCAAGCATAGCGAATCATGTACGGATTCGGTCGTATTCTTCGCAAAAGGGCATCGCAGATGCTGGTTTGTCCGGGACTAACAATTGCGTGAAACTGTCGTCGATTGATCTTGTGCAGTTTTCGGTCCGCGAATATATAGGCGCCAAATTTGGGGCTTGTTGGGTGAGTCGAATGAACGACATCGTTACCGCCGATTACGTACCCTCCGAAGACGAGCCGTTCATGAACGAGCGGCAGAAATCCTACTTTCGCATGAAGCTCGTCACCTGGAAGAACGACATCTTGCGCGAAGCGCGCGAAACTCTCGAAATCCTGCAGCAGGAAAACGCTAACCACCCCGACCTCGCCGATCGCGCCTCCTCGGAAACCGACCGCGCCATCGAACTTCGCGCCCGCGATCGCCAGCGAAAACTCATCTCGAAGATCGATTCCGCCCTCCAGCGCCTTGACGAAGGCACTTACGGTTATTGCGAGGAGACGGGCGAGCCGATCGCGCTGAAGCGGCTCGACGCGCGCCCGATCGCCACGTTGTCGATCGAGGCGCAGGAGCGCCATGAGCGGCGCGAGAAGGTCTACCGCGACGACTGAGTCGGCGGGAAAAGCAGCGGCATCGGTAAAGCGTTCAAAATGGCCGGTTTTCCGGCCATTTTCATTGGCCGTTCGCTATCGGCCTATCTTTTCTGATTGGACAACTCGCCGAGGAGCTTCGTCATCTCGTCGTCGAGAGAGGGCGATGCCTTCGCCACCGGCTTGCTCGGCGTTTGGCTGAAGCGTGGCTCGTCGAGGGAAACCTCCAGCTCCTTCATCAGCGCATCGTCGATCGACTCATGCTGTGCCGGCGGCTCGTATCTTGCCGGGGAGTCCTGTTTTGCCGGCGGCGGCGCATGTCGCGAGGCATTGGCGTTGACGGATCCATAACTTGGCAACGGTGTGACGTTCGATGCCGGTTTCGGCGCCGGTGCCGGCATTGTTGCTGGCATTGTCGCTGTCTGGCGGGCTAGGACAGGGGTTGCGGCCACGCTTGCCGGCTGCGGCGGCGCTTGCCTCGCCGGCGCGGCTGTGGTCGAAGCCGACCTTGCTGCCGGCTGGTGGCTGTTGTCTCCGGTCAATGCCGGGCGCCGCAGCGCCGAGAGCCTGATGTCGCGCTCGACGACGACATCGGTCGGACCACCGATCAAGAGCAGGTGCTCGATGTCGTCGCGACGCACCAGCACTAGCCGCCGGTGACTGTCGACCGCTGTGGCATCCATGACAGCCAGCCGCGTCTTGCGGTTCCTGCCGCCGGCGACGAATGTTCCGAATGTCAGGCTGCGGACAAGCCTGATGATAAGAAGAATGATGAGCAGAAGGACAAGTACTGCAAACGTCCATAGGATTGCTGCGGCATAACCAGGACCCGCCACGCCATCCAGCCATTGCAGCATTGGTTCCCCCAAAATCAGCTTTCGAAGAGTGGCGACACTAGACTGTTGCGGCAGGCCACCGCAAGTTGCCTTTCACGCTTCGTGAACAGCTTGAAACGCCGGGAGCCGAACGGCGTCATTTTTAGCGGACATCTGCAGCCGGGCCTTTTCCCGACCCTGAGAATATGATTCAACCGACACCGGAATTCACGAGCAGGGGGCACATGGCCAAGGAAGCGCGCGGCGATTTCTATCCGGTACCTATCGTCGACCAGAACACGCGACCGGGTGCGGTCACCCGGCTGATCGTCTTCATCGTCGTCCTGACTGGGGCAGCGATCGTCTTCGGCCTTTTCCGTGAGCGACTTGGCGATCCATTCCTGCTCGGCATGCTTGGCGTGCTGGCGATGATCGGTGTCGGCTTTCTATTCGCCACTGCGATCGGCTTCGTGCATATCACGCCGCGCTCGACAAGCGACGAACTGTCGAAAGCTTTCGTCGATTCGATGTCGCAAGGTCTCCTGGTCACCGACACCAAAGGCCGTATCATCTACGCCAACCGGACTTATGCTGATATGACGGGTGCCGAGTCGGCCGCCGACCTCAAGACGGTCGAAGGTTTGCTTTCAGACGTTCCCGAGGCCTCGGTGACCATATACCGGCTGGCGTCAGGCCTGCGCGACGGCCAGCCCGGCGACGGCGAGTTTCGGCTCGCGCAGTCCATTCGGCTAGGCGCCGAACCGGGCGCGCGCTGGTACCGCGTCCGGGCCCGCGCCTTCAGCGTTCCCGGCCAGCGGCTGCCGATGCTTGCCTGGCAGCTTGCCGATATCTCGCGGGAACGGGCCGAGCAGGAGCGGTTCTTTCTCGACCTGCAAAAGGCCATCGATCACCTCGACCATGCGCCGGCCGGTTTCTTTTCCGCCGACCAGGAAGGCCGCGTCACCTATATCAACGCGACCCTCGCGGAGTGGCTGGGCATCGACCTGGCCAGCTTCACCCCCGGCGCCATCACGCTGCCGGAGATCGTCGCCGGCGACGGCATGGCGCTGGTCCGTTCGGTCAAGGCCGATGCGGGTACCACGCGCAATGCTGTTATCGATCTCGATCTGACGACGATGACCGGCGAGGCGCTGCCGGTGCGCTTCATGCATCGTGTCTCGGCCAGTCGAGAGGGCCTCAACGGCCCGACTCGCACCATCGTGCTCAACCGGACGCAAGGCGAGGACGCTTCGGCTGACCTCCGCGCCTCGGAAATACGCTTCACGCGGTTCTTCAACTCGACGCCGATGGCGATAGCCGGCGTCGACCACGCCGGCCGCATCCTGCGCACCAATGCGCCGTTTCTGTCGCTGTTTTCCTCGGTCGTCGACCGCGACGCGGTCGATCGGCGTGTGCGGCTGGATACGGTGATCCACGAGCGCGACCGGCCGGCTTTCGCCGCGGCGTTCGAAAAGGCACGCCAGCAACAGGCTGACATCGAGCCGATCGATACGGTGCTGCCCGGCAATGAGGAGCGCCACATACGCTTCTACGTCAACGCGGTCGCAGACGGTACCGGCGGCGAAGGCGCCGAGGAATCGGCCATCGTCTATGCCGTCGAGACCACCGAGCAAAAAGCCCTCGAGGGCCAGATGGCGCAGAGCCAGAAGATGCAGGCGGTCGGCCAGCTCGCCGGCGGCATCGCGCATGATTTCAACAATGTGCTGACCGCCATCATCATGGCCTCGGACCTGCTGTTGACCAACCACCGGCCGTCCGATCCGTCGTTCCCGGACATCATGAACATCAAGCAGAATGCCAACCGGGCGGCCTCGTTGGTGCGGCAGTTGCTGGCCTTCTCGCGCAAGCAGACCCTGCGGCCGGAGGTGCTCAACCTGACCGACGTGCTCGCCGATCTCAGGATGCTGCTTGCCCGGCTGGTCGGCAACGACATCAAGCTCAAGATCGACCATGGCCGCGACCTGTGGCCGGTCAGGGTCGATATCGGGCAGTTCGAGCAAGTGGTGGTCAATCTGGCGGTCAATGCGCGCGATGCGATGCCGGCCGGCGGCGACCTCACCGTACGCACCCGCAACGTCAGCGCCGGAGAGTGCAAGACCTTTTCCTACCGCGAACTTACTCCGGCCGACTATGTGCTGGTCGAGGTCGAGGACAGCGGCAGCGGCATCGCGCCTGATGTGCTGAAAAAGATCTTCGAGCCCTTCTTCACGACAAAGGAGGTTGGCAAGGGAACTGGCCTCGGCCTGTCCATGGTCTATGGCATCATCAAGCAGACAGGCGGCTTCATCTTCTGCGATTCCGAAGTCGGCAAGGGATCCGTGTTCCGCATCTTCCTGCCGCGGCACATTGCGGAGGCAAGGAAGGCGGGCGAGGCTGGAGAAGTGCCGGCCGCCCCTGCCAAGATCGCCGACTCAGCCAAGGATCTGTCGGGCTCGGCCACGGTGCTGCTGGTCGAGGACGAGGACGCCGTGCGCATGGGCGGCATGCGGGCGCTGAAGTCGCGCGGCTACACCGTCCACGAGGCGTCCTCGGGCGTCGAGGCGCTTGAAGTCTACGAAGCGCTCGGCGGCAAGGTCGACATCGTGGTGTCGGACGTGGTGATGCCGGAAATGGACGGTCCGACGCTGCTTGGCGAATTGCGCAAACGGCAGCCCGACATCAAGTTCATCTTCGTGTCCGGCTATGCCGAAGACGCGTTCGCCAAGAACTTGCCGGCCGACGCGCATTTCGGCTTCCTGCCGAAGCCGTTTTCGCTCAAGCAATTGGCCACGATCGTAAAGGACATGCTGGAATCCTGACCCTTCCAATGCTCCGCTTGCGCAATGTCGTGAGACTGCCATGATTGCAGGCGAAACGGGCGACGGGTTTTGGAAAGCATGCCGTGACGCCGCACAACGAGGCAAGCAAGGGCGACTACGCAAGCGCGGTGCTGCTGCCGGGCGATCCGCAGCGCGCTGAATGGATGGCGCAGACTTTTCTGGAAGCGCCGCGCTGCGTCAACCGCCGCCGCGGCGCGCTCGGCTTTACCGGGTTGTTTCGCGGCAAGCCTGTCAGCATCCAATCCACCGGCATCGGCGTCGCTTCGTTCCTGGTCTATGTGCATGAGCTGCTGGACTTCTATGGTGCGAAAACGCTGATCCGCACTGGTACCTGCGGTGGCCTGACCACCGAGATCGCGCTGCGCGGCCTGGTGATCGCGCAATCGGTGCGCGGCGAAAATGCGGAGAGCGGCCAGGTTTTTGGGCTCTATCGTGCCGATGCCGGCCCCGATCCGGCATTGTTGGCCCAGGCGTTGGCCCGGGCTGCGGAACTCGGCATCGACCATCGGGCCGGGCTGACCATCTGCAGCGATATTTTCTATCATCCGCTGGGGCGCGAACGCTTTGCCGAAGCACAGGCACAGGGCGCGCTCGCCGTGGATATGGAAACCAGCGCACTTTACCGCATTGCGGCCGATTTCGGCGCCCGGTCGCTGTCGATCCTGACCGTCGTCGACAATGTGGTAACCGGCGAGCAGACCGACTATTCCGAACGCCAGGGCCTTTTCACCGATATGACCCGGCTGGCGCTCGACCTGGCGGCGGAGAGCTAGGCGGCTTTCTACTTCGGAGTACGGAACCTCGCCAGGTTCCGCGCTTTTTTCAACGCTTTGTGCAGGTCGAGGCGGTAAAGGCGCCGTCTGGCTGCTTCATGATGATGTCGAAGGACGGGGTGGTTCCGCTTTCCAGCGTCGCCTGCGTAAGCGAGATCGAGTTGCCGCCACTGGTGTAGCCGCCCAGCGGACCCAGCCAGGTGATCACGCCGTCTGCATCCATCTGGTAATTGTAGCTCTGCGGCGCGATGCCGAAGCTCACCGGACCGCTATAGACGTTTCCCTTGATGGTGATGTCGCCGAGGCTGAGGAACATGCCGAGCAGGTAGACTTCGCAATGATAGGAGCCGTCCGGCAGCTTGCCGTCGCTGAAGCCGGCGCGCGCTACGGTCGTCGTCGCCAGCAGAAGCATGGCGGTGAAAATGCAAGAAGCTCTGAAGGCCATAGAGTCCCCCGTTAAGGGTTCGAACTTGCCTCATTTCGCTCCGGCGCTGCAATCCTCGCCAGCGCTCATATGATGCTGCTCAAAATTAGGGCATTGGCCTATATGTGAGTAAAACTTAGGCTGATATGGGTGATCCTTTCTCGTTTCGAACATGGCAGGCGAGGTTCATCTCCTGCGGCTAATACATTAACCGACTGACAGAGCTGGGAAATCTCAAATCCTCCGACCTTGCTCCCGTGATTGGCACAGCCGTTGCATGGTCTGTTCCGATGCAGTTAACCAGCTTGGGAGTTAAAAAGTATGAGGGGTAGTTTCTCGACATTAGCAAAAATGTTTTCGGCCGGCGTGGTCACCGCCGGCCTGCTGACGAGCGTTCCCGCCAAGGCGGCCGACGACACCATCAAGGTCGGCATCCTCCATTCGCTGTCGGGAACCATGGCGATCTCTGAGACGACGTTGAAGGACGCCATGCTGATGCTCATCGAAGAGCAGAATGCCAAGGGTGGCCTGCTCGGCAAGAAGCTCGAGGCGGTGGTCGTCGATCCGGCTTCGAACTGGCCGCTGTTCGCCGAAAAGGCGCGCGAGCTGATCTCGAAGGACAAGGTCGCGGCGGTGTTCGGCTGCTGGACCTCGGTGTCGCGCAAGTCGGTACTGCCGGTGTTCAGCGAACTCGACAACATCCTGTTCTACCCGGTCCAGTATGAGGGCGAGGAAAGCGAGCGCAACGTGTTCTACACCGGCGCGGCGCCGAACCAGCAGGCCATTCCGGCAGTCGATTATCTGATGAGCGAGGACGGCGGTTCGGTGAAGCGCTGGGTGCTTGAAGGCACCGACTACGTCTACCCGCGCACCACCAACAAGATCCTCGAGGCCTATCTGAAGGCGAAGGGCGTTGCTGCCGAAGACATCATGGTCAACTACACGCCGTTCGGTTTCTCCGACTGGCAGACCGAAGTCTCGGCGATCAAGAAGTTCGGCTCGGCCGGCAAGAAGACCGCCGTCGTCTCGACCGTCAACGGCGACGCCAACGTGCCGTTCTACAAGGAGCTCGGTAACCAGGGCATCAAGGCCGAGGACATCCCGGTCATGGCCTTCTCTGTCGGTGAGGAAGAGCTTGCCGGTCTCGACACCGCGCCGCTGGTCGGCCATCTCGCCGCCTGGAACTATTTCGAAAGCGTCGATACGCCCGAGAACGAGAAGTTCATCGCCGACTGGCACAAGTTCATCAAGAACGACAAGCGCACCACCAACGATCCGATGGAAGCCCACTATATCGGCTTCAACATGTGGGTGAAGGCGGTCGAGAAGGCCGGCACCACCGATCCGGACAAGGTCATCGACGCCATGGTTGGCGTCTCGGTGCCGAACCTGACCGGCGGTTATTCGACCATGATGCCGAACCATCATATCACCAAGCCGGTGCTGATCGGCGAGATCCAGGCCGACGGCCAGTTCGAGACCGTGTCGCAGACGCCGGGCCTGGTGATGGGCGACGAGTGGTCCGACTACCTGCCTGACTCCAAGGACCTGATCTCCGATTGGCGCGCGCCTCTGTCCTGCGGCAACTTCAACGTTGCCACCGGCAAATGCGGCGGCAAGGGAACCAACTGATCCTCCCGGTCTGTCCTCCCAGACCCGCAAGCCCTCCGGGCAGGCTCCTCCTCCAGCCTGCCCGGAGGCGACATTCAACCTTCAACAGCCACCAGAAACCAATGATCCTGATCCGCGCGATTGGCCTGATGCTGCTGCTCCTCCTGGGGACGCTGCTGCCGTCGAACGCCAGCGAAGCAGATCTGCGCGCCGTCATCGCCAAATTCGCCACCGCCGCCAATTTTCCGGCGATAGAAGCCGTCGTGCGCGAGCTTGCGGCATCCGGCGATCCAGCCGTCGAACGGCCGCTTGCCGCGCTTGCGGAGGGCAGCCTTTACGTCCGCAAGGCCGATTCACTGGTCTTTGTCGGCAAGGAGAGCGGCGGCGGCATCGAGCTGCTCGATGCGCTCACCGGCGAAAGATCGGGCGAAGTTGCCAAGGCCGACATCACCAAGATCAAGGTCAACAATACGCTGCGCCGCGTCATTCGCGATGCATTGGGCACGCTGACACTTGGCTCCAAGGACCCGGCCGTGCGCATTGCCGCCGCCGACACCATGTTCAAGACGCCGGACGCGGCGAACATCGAGCCGCTCGACACTGCGATCGCCAATGAGGGCGTGGCAAGCGTCAAGGCGCTGCTCGAACAGGCACGCGCCGCGTCGGTTCTCGTTTCAGACAGGCCGGAGGCCGACAAATTGGCGGCGATCGCGCTGATCGGTGCGCGCGGCGACCGCGATGCGGTGTCGCTGCTCACGTCGGTGGAGGCCAATTCCGAAGGTGCGGTGAAGGACGCGGCGACGGCGGCGATATCCAACATCAATTCGACGCTGGCGCTTTGGGATGCCGGCCAGAATATCTGGTACGGCATATCGCTCGGATCGGTGCTGCTGCTGGCGGCGATTGGCCTGGCCATCACCTTCGGCGTCATGGGCGTCATCAACATGGCGCATGGCGAGATGGTCATGCTCGGCGCCTACACGACCTTCGTCGTGCAGGAGGTGATCCGCAATTCCTTTCCCGGCCTGTTCGATTGGTCGCTGGTTATCGCCTTGCCGCTGGCCTTCCTGGTGGCGGCGCTCGTCGGCCTTGTCATCGAGCGCGGGCTGATCCGCTTCCTCTACGGCCGGCCGCTGGAGACGCTGCTGGCGACATGGGGGGTCTCGCTGATCCTGCAGCAGGCCGTACGCACCATCTTCGGGCCGACCAACCAGGAGGTCGGCAACCCGTCATGGATGTCCGGCTCGTTCAATATCGGCCAGCTTGCCGTGACCTGGAACCGGCTCTGGATCCTGGTATTCGCGCTCGGGGTGTTCGCGGTGCTGCTCTACGTGATGAAACGTACGCCTTGGGGGCTGCAGATGCGTGCCGTCACCGCCAATCGCCGCATGGCCGCCTCGATGGGCATCAGGACGCCATGGGTCGACGCCCTGACGTTTGCACTCGGCTCCGGCATTGCCGGCATAGCCGGTGTCGCGCTCAGCCAGATCGACAACGTCTCGCCCAATCTCGGTCGTGGCTACATCATCGACAGCTTCATGGTCGTCGTCTTCGGCGGTGTCGGCAATCTCTGGGGCACGCTGGTCGGCGCTTTCTCGCTCGGCATAGTCAACAAGTTCCTCGAACCTTACGCTGGAGCGGTGCTCGGCAAGATCGTCGTCCTGGTGCTGATCATCCTGTTCATCCAGAAACGCCCGCGCGGGCTGTTCGCGCTCAAGGGCAGGTCGGTGGAAGCATGATCACGGGACGCTTCTTTGCTGCCGGCGCCGACCGCCGCGTCGCCATCACCATCTTCATCCTGCTGGCGGTTGCCATCGTCGTGCCGCTGCTCAATCTTGCGGTCTCGCCGACAAGTGCGTTTTACGTGCCGTCCTATATCGTCGCGCTCACCGGCAAATACCTGTGCTACGCACTGCTCGCCTTGGCGCTCGATCTCGTCTGGGGCTATTGCGGCATCCTCTCGCTCGGCCATGGCGCTTTCTTCGCGCTCGGCGGCTATGCGATGGGCATGTATCTGATGCGCCAGATCGGCTCGCGCGGCGTCTACGGCAATCCGCTGCTGCCGGATTTCATGGTATTCCTTAACTACAAGGCATTGCCGTGGTTCTGGTATGGTTTCGACCATTTCTGGTTCGCGGCGGTCATGGTGCTTGCGGTACCCGGCCTGCTCGCCTTCGTCTTCGGCTGGTTCGCCTTCCGCAGCCGCGTCACCGGTGTCTATCTGTCGATCATCACCCAGGCGATGACCTATGCGCTGCTGCTTGCGTTTTTCCGCAACGACATGGGTTTCGGCGGCAATAACGGCCTGACTGATTTCAAGGACATTTTAGGCTTCAACGTGCAGGCCGACATGACACGCTCGGCGCTGTTCGCGGCCAGCGCCGTCATGCTGGCGTTTGCCGTCTTCGTCACCTGGGCAATCGTCGGTTCCAAATACGGCAAGCTTTTGATGGCAGTGCGCGATGCCGAGAGCCGCACACGCTTCCTCGGCTGGCGGGCGGAGAACGTCAAACTGTTCGCCTTCACCGTGTCGGCGGTGATGGCCGGCATCGCCGGTGCGCTTTACGTGCCGCAGGTCGGTATCATCAACCCCGGCGAATTCGAGCCGTCCAATTCGATCGAGGTGGTGGTGTGGGCGGCCGTCGGCGGGCGCGGCACCATCGTCGGGCCGATCATCGGCGCGCTTCTGGTCAATGCCGGTAAATCTTGGTTCACCGGCGTGCTGCCGGAATTCTGGCTGTTTGCGCTGGGCGGACTGTTTGTCGCCGTCACGCTGTTCCTGCCCAAGGGCATCATCGGCATGTGGGATTCCTGGCGCGGCAACGCAAAGGCGATGCGGGCAGCCTCGGCCGCCGAGGAAGCCGGCATCGATCCCGACGCGCCGGTGCCGCCGAAAATCGATCGCTCGGCGGCGAGAAGGCCGGGCGACTGGTCGGCCTCCGGCGCCGAACCGCAGCCAGCGGAGTGATGGCCTGATGTCGAAGAGCAACACCATCCTCTATCTCGACGGCGTGTCGGTTTCCTTCGATGGTTTTCGCGCCATCAACAACCTGTCGCTGGTGCTCGATAAGGGTGAGATGCGGGCGATCATCGGCCCCAACGGCGCCGGCAAGACGACGATGATGGACATCGTCACCGGCAAGACGCGGCCCGACGCGGGCGAGGTCTTCTTTGACGGCGAGGTCGACCTGACCAAACACGACGAGGCCGAAATCGCCATGATGGGCATCGGCCGTAAATTCCAGAAGCCGACCGTCTTCGAAAGCCACACGATCGAGGACAATCTGATGCTGGCGCTGAAAGGCCCGCGCTCGATCTTCCCGGCACTGTTCCATCGTCGCTCGGCCGCGGACGTGCGGCAGATCGACGACATTCTCGGCATCATCCGGCTCGGCGACAAGCGTGACGAGCTCGCCGCCAATTTGAGCCATGGCCAAAAGCAATGGCTCGAGATCGGCATGCTTCTGGCGCAGGATCCGAAGCTTCTGCTGGTCGACGAACCGGTCGCCGGCATGACCGACGCCGAGACCGAAGAGACCGCGCGGCTGCTTAGGGATATCGCGCGCGACCATTCGGTCATCGTCGTCGAGCACGACATGCATTTCGTGCGCGAGCTCGGCGTCAAGGTCACCTGCCTGCACGAAGGCTCGGTCCTTTCCGAAGGTTCGCTCGATTTCGTTTCGGCCGACGAGCGCGTCGTCGAAGTCTACCTGGGGAGATGAACATGGTCTGGCGCGTTCCGTTCCATCATTTCGACCTTTCGTTCTTCAGGCGTTGGAGAAAGCACTGACCATGCTCGAAGTCTCCAATGCCACGTTGCATTACGGCGCTGCCCAGGCGCTGCGCGGTGTCTCGCTGACAGCCGGCGCCGGCAAGATCACCTGCGTGCTCGGCCGCAACGGCGTCGGCAAGACCAGTTTGATGAGATCGATCGTCGGCCATCATCGGCTGACGAGCGGAAGTGTTGCCTTCGAGGGGAAGGCGCTCGACCGGAGCGCGGCGTATGATCGCGCCCGGTCGGGCATCGCATTCGTGCCGCAGGGCAGGGAGATATTTCCGCTGCTTACGGTGCGGGAAAACCTCGAATCGGGTTTTGCGCCGCTGAAGCGCTCCGATCGCAACATTCCCGGTCACGTCTTCGAGTTGTTTCCGGTGCTGAAGCAGATGCTCGCGCGCCGCGGCGGCGATCTGTCCGGCGGCCAGCAACAGCAGCTTGCCATCGGCAGGGCGCTGGTGATGCGGCCGAAACTGCTGGTGCTCGACGAACCGACGGAAGGCATCCAGCCGTCGATCATCAAGGATATCGGCCGCGCCATCCGCTATCTGCGCGACCAGGCAGGCATTGCCGTGCTTTTGGTCGAACAATATCTCGATTTCTGCCGGGAATTGGCCGACGAGGTCAATATCATGGACCGCGGCCAGATCGTCCATACCGGCCCCGCCGAGGATCTCGACCGGGCGGACGTGCGGAAGTTCCTGACCGTCTGAATTCTTATTGATTCTATTACTTTGCAACTCTGGCGCGCCGAAGATTGCGTGTTAGATTTTGCTTGGCCTTGGTGAGTCGGCCGCTTTCCGTACCAGTTTCAAATTGGCAGATCAGGGGAAGGCGCGGGCCGCGTCGGCATGCTTGCGCGCAAGCCGCTCCCTTCCAGCGATCTGTTGTCGTCCAACATTTCGGGTGCTTGGGAGCTAGAGCCAGTCGATGGAGCGCTATGTCGAGGACTACCAGAAACGACGACTCACGGAGCGCGTCGACATCCTAACAGCCATCAACATTCTGAAATCGCAGGGGTATGACCACGACGAACTCATCGCGGAGATCACAAAGGTCTTCTATGTCGATCTCGATGCTTTCAACGAGATCGTCAGGGTTGATCGGCGTTCGGACGAGCGCGCCGCATAGCCGGTAGTTGAGGACCCGGCCAGGCAGACCACCGACAGCGGGGGCGTCAGCCTGCGACCCGCTTCATCAGCGCGATGGCGCCGAATGGAGCGCGGACCTTGCCCTCGGTGATGAAGTAGACGAACACGTCACGTGGCTTGACCGGCGCCTCGGTTGAAGGATCGGCCCGCGGCAGGTCGGCCGGCACCTTGCCTTCCGCCCAGGTTTTTGCGCGCGCCGCCCATTCGTCGAGCGCCTTTGGCGTGTAGCAATCGGGATTGTGGTCGCTGCCGGTCTGCAGCCGCGCATAGATGAAATCGCCGGTGACGTCGGCAATCCCCGGATATTTGGCGTGGTCGGCATAGACGATGGCGGCCTTGTGCTTTCGCGCCAAGGCGGCGAACTCCGGCGCGACGAAGCTGTCGTTGCGCACCTCGACCGCGTGGCGCAGCGCAACGCCGTCCTGCTTTTCCGGCAACAGCTTGAGGAAGGCCTCGAAGTCGTCCGGGTCGAATTTCTTGGTCGGCGCGAACTGCCACAGGATCGGCCCAAGCTTGTCGCCAAGTGCCGCGACGCCCGACCCGAGGAAGCGCATGATCGATTCGCCGGCCTCGCCGAGCACGCGGCGGTTGGTGACGAAGCGGTTGCCCTTCAGCGAATAGACGAAACCATCCGGCGCCTCGTTCGCCCATTTGACGAAGGTCGGTTCCTTGAAGCTCGAATAATAGGTGCCGTTGACCTCGATAGTCGGCACCTGCCGGCTGGCATGATTCAGCTGCTTGGCCTTCGACAACTTGTCCGGGTAGAAGGACGTGTCCCACGGCTCGAAGGTCCAGCCGCCCATGCCGGCGCGGATTGTTCCTGATTGAGTCATGGTAGTCCTCCCGGTTTGCAGAAAAGGATCACGCGATGGCGGTCGTCTCGACGGCTTTCGCCATGTCGACGACCGTCCATCCTGGCCGATATGGATTGGGCCGGCGACCCGTTTCGCGAAAGCCGTAGGCCTTATACAACGAAACGTTCCGTTCCATTCTGGAATTGGTGTAGAGTCGGATTTCAGGCAAGCTCCACAGGCGCGTCTGTTGCTCGGCCCAGTCGAGCAGCCCGATGCCGAAACCCTTGCCCTGAAAGGCGGGCGCAACGGCGACGCTGAAGATCATTGTATGGTCCGCATGTCGTTCGAGAACGATCAGGCCAGCCGTCTGTCCATCTTGCTCCGAAAGCCAGACTTCGCCGCGGTGGATGCGCGGCGCATAGTCCTCGGTGACGGGGATCGGCGGCGCTCCGAACAGGGCAGTGTAGGGCGCGTATGCGTCGGTGGTGAGCGAGATCACCGTGGGGAGATCACCGGGACGAGCGGCTCTCATGATCAAAACTGGCCCGCGCCGGCAGCGGCCGCAATCACCTTGTCCATGCCGGCCGCGATCGCAGCGACGGCATTGCGACTGGCGTCGCCCAAGTCGTGGCGATCAGCCATCCAGTGCGCGTCATTGTAGGAGAGCCAGACCTTGCCTTGTTCGTCCTCCCAGGCCAGTGCCTTGACCGGCAGATCGATGCCGGCAAGCTGCCGGTCCTGCATCAGTGGCGTACCACCTTTCGGATTGCCGAAAATCAGGAGTTCGGTTGGACGCAGTGATGCTTCGACACTGCGCGCACCGGCGGCGTGATCGATGCGGGCGAAGACCAGCAATCCTGCACGTTCCACAGTCTCGACCAGGCGATCGATCGTTTCGGTCACGCCGAAGCGGCTTTGGACCGTGATGAGACCGTTCTTTGCCATCACTCCGCCGCTTCGCGCTTGCCTCCGGGGCGCCGCTCGAGCAATTCCCTCAGGAACTGCCCGGTATAGCTGCGTTTTTCGCGAACGATGTCCTCAGGCGTGCCAGACGCCACTAACTCGCCGCCGCCGTCACCACCTTCGGGGCCAAGATCGAGCACCCAGTCAGCGGTCTTGATCACCTCTAGATTGTGCTCGATGACGACGACCGTGTTGCCCTGGTCGACCAGCTCGTGCAGCACTTCAAGCAGCTTGGCGACGTCGTGGAAATGCAGGCCGGTGGTCGGCTCATCGAGAATGTAGAGCGTCTTGCCGGTCGCCTTGCGCGACAGTTCCTTGGCAAGCTTGATGCGCTGCGCCTCGCCGCCCGACAAAGTCGTCGCCTGCTGGCCAACATGGATGTAGCCGAGGCCGACCCGTTTCAGCGTCTCCAGCTTGTCGCGCACGCCGGGCACGGCGGCGAAGAAATCGACGCCTTCTTCGACCGTCATGTCGAGCACGTCGGCGATGGACTTGCCCTTGAACAGCACGTCCAGCGTCTCGCGGTTATAGCGCTTGCCGTGGCAGACATCGCAGGTGACATAGACGTCGGGCAGGAAATGCATCTCGATCTTGATGACGCCGTCGCCCTGGCAGGCCTCGCAGCGGCCGCCCTTGACGTTGAACGAGAAGCGGCCCGGCTGGTAGCCGCGCGCCTTGGCCTCCGGCAAGCCAGCGAACCAGTCCCGGATCGGCGTGAAGGCGCCGGTATAGGTGGCGGGGTTGGAGCGCGGGGTGCGCCCGATCGGCGACTGGTCGATGTCGATGACCTTGTCGAGGAATTCCAACCCCTCGATCCGGTCGTGATCGGCCGGATGTTCACGCGAGCCCATGATGCGGCGCGACGCCGCCTTGAACAGGGTCTCAATCAGGAAGGTCGACTTGCCGCCGCCGGACACGCCGGTGACGGCGGTAAACGTGCCGAGCGGGATTTCGGCGGTGACGTTCTTTAGATTGTTGCCGCGCGCGCCGACGACCTTCAGCCGGCGGTTCTTCTTGGCATCGCGCCGAACGGCTGGCGTCGCCACTTCGAGCTCGCCCGACAGATATTTACCGGTGATCGAAGCGGGCGTCGCCATGATCTGCTGCGGCGTGCCCTGGGCGATGATGTGGCCGCCATGAATGCCGGCGGCCGGGCCGATATCGACAACGTAATCGGCATGCAGGATGGCGTCCTCGTCGTGCTCGACGACGATGACCGTGTTGCCGATGTCGCGCAGATGCTTCAGCGTGTCGAGCAGGCGGGCGTTGTCGCGCTGGTGCAGACCGATCGACGGCTCGTCCAGCACGTAAAGCACGCCGGTCAGGCCGGAGCCGATCTGCGAGGCGAGCCTGATGCGCTGGCTCTCGCCGCCCGACAGCGTGCCGGAGTTGCGCGACAGCGTCAGGTAGTCGAGCCCGACATCGTTGAGGAAGCGCAGCCGCTCGCGGATTTCCTTGAGCACGCGCACCGCGATCTCGTTCTGCTTGTCATTGAGCGAAGCAGGCAGGTCGGTGAACCACTGGTCGGCCTTGCGAATCGACAGCTCGGTGACCTCGCCAATGTGCTTGCCGGCGATCTTGACCGCGAGCGCCTCGGGCTTCAGCCGATAGCCGCGGCAGGCCGGGCAGGGCGTGGCCGACATGAAGCGCTCGATCTCCTCGCGCATCCAAGCGGATTCGGTTTCCTTCCAGCGGCGCTCGAGATTGGGGATGACGCCCTCGAAGGTTTTCGTCGTCTTGTAGGAGCGCAGGCCGTCATCGTAGTGGAAGGTGATTTCGCGCTCGCCGGTGCCGTGCAGGACGGCTTGCCTTGCCTCCTCGCTCAAATCCTTGAACTTGTCGCCGAGCTTGAAGCCATAGGCAACGCCCAGCGCTTCCAGCGTTTGCGCATAATAGGGCGAGGTCGACTTCGCCCACGGGCTGACGGCGCCAGCGCGCAGCGAAACATTCTCGTCGGGCACGACCAGGCTGGCATCGATGGCGCGCTGGCTGCCGAGCCCGTCGCAGGTTGGGCAGGCGCCGAACGGATTGTTGAAGGAGAACAGCCTAGGCTCGATCTCGGGAATGGTGAAACCGGACACCGGGCAGGCGAACTTTTCCGAGAACAGCATGCGTTCATGCGTCTCGTTCTTCGACTTGTTGACCGAATCCTCGCCGGTCTGGCTGGCGTCGAGCGGCTTGTCGGCAAATTCCGCTACCGCCAGTCCGTCGGCCAGCTTCAGCGCGGTCTCGATGGAATCGGCGAGCCGCGTCGCCAGATCGCCGCGCACGACGATGCGGTCGACGACAACGTCGATGTCATGCTTGTACTTCTTGTCCAGCGCCGGCACGTCGGCGATCTCGTAGAAGACGCCATCGACCTTGACGCGCTGAAAACCTTTCTTCTGCAGCTCCAGCAGTTCCTTGCGGTACTCGCCTTTGCGGCCGCGCACCATCGGCGCCAGGATGAACAGCCGGGTGCCTTCCTCGACTGCAAGCACCCGGTCGACCATCTGCGAAACCGTCTGGCTCTCGATCGGCAGGCCAGTGGCCGGTGAATAGGGTACACCGACGCGGGCGAACAAAAGCCGCATATAATCGTAGATCTCGGTGACGGTGCCGACCGTCGAGCGTGGGTTCTTCGAGGTGGTCTTCTGCTCGATGGAGATGGCTGGCGACAGGCCGTCGATCTGGTCGACGTCCGGCTTCTGCATCATTTCGAGGAATTGCCGCGCATAGGCCGAAAGGCTCTCGACATAGCGGCGCTGGCCCTCGGCGTAGATGGTGTCGAAGGCAAGCGACGACTTGCCCGACCCCGACAGGCCGGTCATGACGATCAGGCTGTCACGCGGCAGGTCGAGATCGACATTCTTCAGATTGTGTTCGCGTGCCCCGCGAATGGAGAGATATTTATGGTCGGCCATCGCCGGTCGCCGCCTCAGAATCTGGAATTCGTGGGATGGGCGGGTTTTCCCGACCATCCCCTATGTAGGTAATTTCGCCGCCTTTTCGAGAGACGCCACAACTCTCGACCAAAGCGTTTAACCGCCTTTCGCGCGAACGGGCAAGCGGAAAGAACAAAGGCCGAACACGCTCCTGACAAAAGCTGCCCGTACAGCCGGCTTCACAAAGCGTCTCGCGATCACATTTTTCGGTAATCGGCTATTCAAGGTTGACGTCCATGCGTCACGGGGGCAGACTCCAAACGTCAACGAAGCTGGCCGTCTTTCGATGGCCTCGCGGCCTGGGGCTAGCCTGCGAGACGCCGCGGGTTATGCGATGAGCGCTTCGACGACGACAGTCGCAACGAACAGAAGGAGAGCAGAGGCATGACTCCACCGGATAGTTCCTTGAGGCTCCACGTGTCGCTGGAGCCGCGGCAGGTATAAGTAGCCAGGTCAGGCGTTTAGCGCTACCTGCCAACGTTGATCTGCCGATCCCCACAACAATCAGAGACTGCTAGTCGGATCGTCGGCTGAACGCCGCGAAGCATCCGAAATAAAAAGCCGGCAGTACACTCCCGGCAATTTGGATTTTAGATCCAAGAAGCCCCGTCAGTTGCAAAAGCAATGGCGGGGCTGTTCGTTTGAAGCGCAATATTTGTGGTTCACACCAGGCGAACTTAGCGGCTGGAGGGCCTGATCCCGCCGGTAGCGACATCGATGGTGATGCTGCCGGAAATCCGAACATCGGTATCGCCGATCTTGAACGTGCCGTTGCCGCTGCTTGGAACCGCGTCGTCGGGCTCGGGCTGCGGAGTTGGCTCGGCGATGCGATAGTCACTCGTCACACCGGGCAGGGCGCCCTTTTGCGAAGACGTCGAATTATCTTGGGCAAGTGCCATGCCCACCAGCATGTTCGTGCCCACAATGGCGGCAATGGCAAGGCATAGGCTGGATGAACGAATGGCGGTCATCACCTGACTATAGTGCGGCGATAGCGCCGAAGCCAGACCGGCGGCGCTGAGAGTTGCCGGCCCTCATATCGCTCAGTTCCGTTCGAAGGTGCTTCACGCGGCCTGCTTGCGAGTGTCGAAAACATGGTCGACGAGGCCCCAATCCTTGGCCTCCTGTGCGGTCATGAAAAAGTCGCGGTCGAGCGTGCGTTCCACTTCTTCGTAGGTGCGGCCGCAATGGTGGGCGTAAAGATCGGTCATGCGCCGCTTGGTGCGAAGGATGCCCTCGGCATGGCGCTGGATGTCGGAGGCTTGGCCCTGGAAACCGCCGAGAGGCTGATGCAGCACGATGCTGGTGTTGGGTAGCGCGATACGCCGCCCTGGCGTGCCGGCCATCAAAAGGAACGAGGCCATCGAGGCGGCGAAACCCATACAAACGGTGGAGACCGGGCAACTGATATACTGCATCGTATCATAGATGGCGAAACCGCTGGTCACCACGCCGCCCGGCGAGTTGATGTAGAGCGAGACCTCCTTGTCGGGATTGTCGGATTCCAGCGACAGAAGCTGGGCGCAGACCAGCGCCGAGGTGCCGTCATCGATCGGCCCGTTGATGAAGACGATGCGCTCGCGCAGCAGCCGCGAAAATATGTCGAAGGCGCGTTCACCGCGGCTCGACTGATCGATCACCATCGGCACCAGATTGGCAAGGCCGCTCATCGTTTGTCTCCGTTGACTGTTGTCGTTCAGGCCGCGCGCAGGAAGAGGCGCGGGGTGTTTGCGGCGATCTGCTTGTGCCTGGGAGTGTGCGCTTCAAAGGAAAGCCGGCAACCGGCGCCTGCCATCGCGATCTCCGGCATCGCTGCCCCAGCAAAACCATCATGGACGATGCGCAGATGCGTGCCGCCGGAAACGGTGCGGTCAAGCGTAAAGGTGACGATGCTGTCCACTGGGCTGTCGTTCATTGGGCGGTCCACGGGGCTGCCGGGCGGCACCTGCGTACCGCCGGGCGCCGGCCGCTCCCGCCAGGAATAGCGCAGCAGCCGTCCGGGATCGGCGTCGAGGATTTCGCACTCGATCGGCGCATTCGGCGCTCTAAAGGCAAAGCGGTTGCCGATTTCGGGCTTGATGTCGTTTGGCATCATCCAGGCCGCGAGCAGGTCCGGCACCGTAAGCGCCCGCCACACCTTTTCCGGCGGCTCGGGCAGCTCGCACTCGAACTCGATCTTGTCTGCCGCCATTTCCGCGCGTTCTTTGCCTCGGCTGGTCATTGGTCCATGTCCTTCAAAACCGTCTTGAGCCTTTCGATGCGCTCTGGCCAGAACGCGCGGTAGCGTTCGATCCAGCCGAGCAGTGGCGCAAGCCCCTTCGGATCGGCGCGGTAATAGGCGTTGCGACCGGCCCGGCGCTCGACCACGAGGCCGGCGCCGCGCAGCACTGCGAGATGTTGCGATACCGCCGGCTGCGATACCGGCATGCCAGTGCGCAGTTCAGACACCGTCATCTCGCCGTCGGCGAGCCGCTCATAGACGGCGCGACGCGTTGGATCGGCCAGTGCCCGAAAAATCTCTGCTTCGATCATGCCGAAAGCATAAGTCAATACTTATCGGTTTGGCAAGCCGTGTTTTTTTAAGACAGGAGGTGTTTTTTAAGACAGGCGAGGTTTTACAAACTCGCTGAAAGCCAGCGTCTCACCATGTCGGGGGATCCGTTGAACGTCGCCTCGAAAACTGGTGACGCGAGCACGGCATGGATATGAAGCATTTCGGAGCCGACGTTTCGGAAGCCATGTTGCCTGCGCGCGGCAACAACAAGCGACTGTCCGGCAGTCAAGACGACATGCTCTTCGTCGATCCACATCTCGGCTCTGCCGGCGATGACGGTAAGCACTTCCTCGACCGGGTGCCAATGTGTCGGGGCGCCAGCCGCTGGTTCGACCCATTGTTCGAATATGCAAAGTTGAGTTGCGCCGTTGCGGGCCGAGACATGCATTCGGGTCTTTACTCCCGCCCGCCATTCTTCTTGCGGCTGATCGTCATGCGCAACCATCTTCATGCGTTCGCCTCGATCCCATGGCCTGTGGAAATTCGACGTCAAGACACTAATTCTTACTGACAACTATTGACAGTGCAGGGCCTGTACTATAGAACGAAAAGAGAACAAAAACGTTGTGGGAAAAGGCAGCGACGGCAGGCAGGGATTATCCGTAGCCTGTAAGGTGCAGCGACAGAAATCTGGTTTCGGATGAGCGCGGAGAAGTATCATGGCGGGTAGCGTCAACAAGGTCATTCTGGTGGGCAACCTCGGGGCGGACCCTGAAATCCGCCGCCTGAATTCGGGTGACCCGGTTGTCAACATTCGCATCGCGACGTCGGAAAGCTGGCGCGACAAGACATCCGGAGAGCGCAAGGAAAAGACCGAGTGGCACAATGTCGTGATCTTCAACGACCAGATCGCCAAGGTGGCCGAGCAGTATCTGAAGAAGGGCATGAAGGTCTATGTCGAGGGCCAGCTGCAGACGCGCAAATGGCAGGACCAGACCGGCAATGACCGCTATACGACCGAAGTCGTGTTGCAGAAATTCCGCGGCGAGCTGCAGATGCTCGATGCGCGGGGCGAGGGCGGCGGCCAGGTCGGCAACTATGCCGGTGGTGGTGCGAGCCGCGGTTCCGATTTCGGCCAGTCCGGCCCGGGCGAAAGTTTCAATCGCGGTGGCGCCAACAAGGGCGGCGGCGGTGGTTCGTCGCGCGAGCTGGACGACGAAATCCCGTTCTGATTTCTCGGGGCGGACTGCCCTTGCGGCGAAAAGCGCCAGCACCTTGGCCACGAAATGGCGTCCCGAAAATCTGTCTTGGATTTTCGGGACGTTGTGCGTTTGAGCGGTGAAAGGACGTATCAAGTGAAAGCAAGGGTCAAATGGGTCGAGGAGCGCACCTTCGTTGGCGAGTCCGCCAGTGGGCACAAGCTGGTGCTAGGCACTGCGTTCGGGCCGGAGGGCAAGACGCCGGGGCCGAGCCCAATGGAACTGGTGCTGATCGGTACCGGCGGCTGCTCGGCCTATGACGTGGTCCATATCCTCGAAAAGGGGCGCGAGGCGGTTGACGATTGTGTGGTCGAACTCGATGCCGACCGTGCAGAAGCCGATCCCAAGGTGTTCACCCGCATCCACATGCATTTTGTCGTCAAGGGCCGGGCGCTGTCACACGACAAGGTGAAGCGGGCGATCGGGCTTTCGATCGAGAAATACTGCTCGGCCTCGGCAATGATGGCCAAGACCGCCGAGATCACCCACGACTTCGAAGTCATTGAAACGACAGCGAAGTAGGGCAGTTCCTACGTCGCCATCAGCGCCTTGATGCCGTCGGCCACGAACTGTACGGCGAGCGCCGCCAGGATGACGCCGAGCAGCCGTGTCAGGATCGAACGGCCGGTTTGGCCGAGGATACGGTCGATGCGCTCTGACAGCACGAACACCAGGTAAGTGATGACAAGGCAGATGGCGATGATGCCGACAAGTGCTGTCTGCGCGCCAAAACCCTGAAACGAGCTTGAGAGCAGGACGGTCGCCGAAATTGCGCCGGGACCGGCAATAAGCGGGATCGCCAGCGGAAAGGCGGCGATGTTGTGGATCATATCCCTGGTGATGGCGACGTCGCCGATCTTCTCCTTGCGGTCCTGCCGGCGCTCGAACACCATTTCGAAGGCGATGAAGAACAGCAGAAAGCCGCCGGCGACGCGAAAGGCCGGCAGGGTGATGCCGAAGACTGACAGGATCGACGCGCCAGCGATTGCGAACAACGCCATCACCAGGAAAGCGATGATCGAAGCGCGCACGGAGACCTGGTTGCGCTCCTTGCGGTTCATGCCGCGGGTCACGGCAAGGAAGAGCGGCGCCAGGCCGGGCGGATCGATCGTCACCAGTATGGTGACGAAGGCGTTGAACAGGCTGTCGAAGCTCGGCATGCTGACCCTCCCCGCCGGCAATGCCGGATAACGGGATTGGTAGAGCAAAGCGGAGCCAGTGGAAACCGTGCGGATCAGGGGCTCGCGGCGCGCCGCGCCAGAAACTCGACTTCGAGACGCCAGGTGGCGCCGTCGTCCTGTGAGCGTTCGCCCAGCCAGCGGAACGAATTTTCGGTGATGCGCGAAAAGCTCCAGCGCACAGCAGATCCGGTGCCGTCTGCGCCTTGCTGGATGATGGTGTCGCCCTCGGCACGGCCGAGCTGGCGGCTGTAGTACTGGCTGCGCGGATCGCTCCAGAAGATGTGCCAGGCGTCGACGCCGGGGTCGTAGACGCGCAACGTCGTGCCATAAAAGGTCCATTTGCCGAGCGACGGCGAGGCGCCGGCGTCACGGGCGGGCAGGATCCATACGTCCTGGATGGCCCGGCCTTCGAGCACCCAGCCGAAATGCACCTCGCCGCGCCCGGTCAGCACCTGGCCGTCCTCGAGATGGCGCGTGGCGTCGAACGTCCAGGCGCCGACGAAGCGGCCGTAAAGGTTTAGTTTCTCGGCAAGGGCCGGTACGGGTCCATCGCTGTGCAGGGCCTTGGCAAAGAAATTGGACATGGCTTCGCTCTCATCTTGTCAGTAGACCGGCAAGCGTAGAGGTCGACAGGGGTTCTGCGCTTGGGAAAAATTGCTATATTTCGGCGATGGCGACGAGCGCGCATAGGCTGGCGTCGGGCCGAGGCTGGCAGGTGTCGGATGTCATCTGCACCGCCAGCGCCGCCGACAGGCCATTCGAGGAGGAGCATCGGGATTTCTGCGTCGCCGCCGTAACCAGCGGCACCTTCCGCTATCGTGCGCGCCAGGGCACGGCGATGCTGGCGCCGGGAGCGCTCCTGCTCGGCAATCCCGGCACATGCTACGAATGCGGCCATGAGCATGGCGCCGGCGACCGTTGCCTCTCCTTCCATTTCGGACCGGCCTATATGGAGCGGATCGTCGCCGACGTGCCGGGCGCGAAGCAGCTCGATTTCCGCACGCCGCGCCTGCCGCCCTTGCCGGCGCTGGTGCCGCTGCTCGCCGAAGCGGAGGCGGCGCGCGAGATGGCCGACACCGGCGCGTTCGAGGAACTCGCCCTGCGCATTGCCGGTGCGGCGGTGACAGCGGCTTGCAGCGCTACGGAAGGACAGAGCGCGCCGAGCCGCCGTGACCAGAAGCGCGTCGCCGAAGCGGTCCGGCGCATCGAAGTCGATGCCGACCGGCCGATCTCGCTTGCCGAACTCGCCGACGAGACCGCCACCAGCCCCTATCATTTCCTGCGCACCTTCCGGCACGTCGCCGGCATGACGCCCTACCAGTTTCTGCTGAGAGCGCGGCTGCACAGGGCTTCCGTGCGGCTGCGGACGTCGGATCAGACGATTTCGGCGATCGCCTTTGCAGCAGGATTCAACGATCTGTCGACCTTCAATCGCCGTTTCCGGCGGCTGATGGGCGAGGCACCGGGTACTTATCGCGCCCGCCGGCGACGCTCGTGAAAGCGAGCCACTGCCATATCGTCGCAATTGGTGTATCCTTTTGAATTTGCCGCTAAAAACCACACTGGAAAACTGCCGCGATTGTTGGAGTTTCGGGCCGGCTTCCTATATAAGCACCAAGTGATTCCTGATTAGATTGTGATCCGATTTGACCGACCAAAAGACACCGCGCGGCGCCGACGGCGGCCCCACCGGCATCGAGCCGATATCCATCATCGAGGAGATGCAGCGCTCCTATCTCGATTACGCCATGAGCGTGATCGTCAGCCGCGCGCTGCCGGACGTGCGCGATGGCCTCAAGCCGGTGCATCGCCGCATCCTCTACGCCGCCTATGAGAGCGGCTATCACTGGAACCGCAAATATGTGAAATCGGCACGCCCGGTCGCCGACGTGATGGGTAAATACCATCCGCATGGCGACGCCTCGATCTACGACGCTTTGGTGCGCATGGCGCAGGACTGGTCGCTGCGCGTGCCGCTGATCGACGGGCAGGGCAATTTCGGCTCGATCGACGGCGATCCGCCGGCGGCGATGCGCTACACGGAATCGCGGCTGACCAAGGTCGCGCATGAGTTGCTGGAAGACATCGACAAGGACACCGTCGATTTCCAGGACACTTACGATGCGTCGGGCAGCGAACCGAAAGTCCTGCCGGCGCGCTTTCCGAACCTGTTGGTCAACGGCTCCGGCGGTATCGCCGTCGGCATGGCCACCAACATCCCGCCGCACAATCTGGGCGAGGTTTGCAACGGCGCCATTGCCCTCATCGACAATCCGGCGATCGATCTGCCGGCACTGATGGAGATTATTCCGGGGCCGGATTTCCCGACCGGCGGCATCGTGCTCGGCCGCTCCGGCATCTACAGCGCCTATTCGACCGGCCGCGGCTCCATCGTCATGCGCGGCCGCGTCAACGTCGAGGCGCGCGGCAACGACCGTGAATCGATCGTCATCACCGAAGTTCCCTATCAGGTGAACAAGGCGTCTATGATCGAGAAGATGGCCGAGCTGGTGCGCGACAAGCGCATCGAAGGCATTTCCGACATTCGCGACGAGAGCGACCGCCAGGGCTACCGCGTCGTCATCGAACTGAAGCGCGACGCGGTCGCCGATGTCATCCTCAACCAGCTCTACCGCTTCACCCCGCTGCAGACGTCCTTCGGCGCCAACATGGTGGCGCTGAACGGCGGCAAGCCGGAATTGCTGACGCTGACCGACATGCTGAAGGCGTTCGTCGCCTTCCGTGAAGAGGTGATCAGCCGGCGCACGAAATTCCTGCTGCGGAAGGCGCGCGACCGCGCCCATGTGCTGGTCGGCCTTGCCATCGCCGTTGCCAACATCGATGAAGTCATCAAGCTGATCCGCAGCGCTCCGGACCCGCAGACGGCACGCGAGCAGTTGATGGAGCGGCGCTGGCCTTCGGGCGACGTGGAATCGCTGATTCTTTTGATCGACGACCCGCGCCATCGCATCAACGAGGGCGGCACCTACAATCTCTCCGAGGAACAGGCGCGCGCCATCCTCGAACTGCGCCTGCAGCGCCTGACCGCGCTCGGCCGCGACGAGATCGCCGACGAACTGAACACGATCGGCGACGAGATCAAGGATTATCTCGATATCCTGTCGTCCCGCGCCCGCATCCAGCAGATCGTCAAGGACGAGCTCATCGCCGTGCGTGACGAATTCGGCACGCCGCGCCGCACCGAGCTCGCCGAGGGCGGGGCGGACATGGAAGACGAGGATCTGATCCAGCGCGAGGACATGGTCGTCACGGTGAGCCATTCCGGCTATATCAAGCGCGTGCCGCTGTCACTCTACCGGGCGCAGCGCCGCGGCGGCAAGGGCCGCTCCGGCATGTCGACCAAGGAAGAGGATTTCGTCACCCGGCTGTTCGTCGCGAACACGCACACGCCGGTGCTGTTCTTCTCCTCGCGCGGCATCGTCTACAAGGAAAAGGTCTGGCGCCTGCCGATCGGCAACCCGCAATCGCGCGGCAAGGCGCTGATCAATATGCTGCCGCTCGAACAGGGCGAGCGCATCACCACCATCATGCCGCTGCCGGAGGATGAGACCAGCTGGGGCGAGCTCGACGTGATGTTTGCCACCACGCGCGGCACCGTGCGCCGCAACAAGCTTTCGGACTTCGTCCAGGTCAACCGCAACGGCAAGATTGCCATGAAGCTGGACGAGGAAGGCGACGAGATCCTCGGCGTCGAGACCTGCACCGACAATGAGGACGTGCTTTTGACGGCAAGTTCCGGCCAGTGCATCCGCTTTCCGGTCAGCGACGTACGCGTCTTCCAGAGCCGCAATTCGGTCGGCGTGCGTGGCATTGCAATGGCCGATGGCGACAGGGTGATCTCGATGGCGGTGATCGAGCATGTCGATGCACCGCCGGCGGAGCGTGCCGCCTACCTCAAGCGGGTGGTGGCCGAACGCCGGCTTGCCGCCGACATCGCGGCCGGCGAGGAGGAGGAAATCCAGCTCACCAATGAGGAGGTCGGCGAAGAGGCGGAGCTTTCCGACGAGCGCTACGAATTCCTCAAGGCACATGAGCAGTTCGTGCTGACGGTGACGGAATATGGCTACGGCAAGCGTTCGTCGTCCTACGATTTCCGTCTGACCGGCCGTGGCGGCAAGGGTATTCGTGCCACCGACGTGTCGAAAACGGCCGAAATCGGCCGCCTGGTGGCGACCTTCCCGGTCGGCAATGACGATCAGATCATGCTGGTTTCGGATGGCGGCACCGTTATCCGCGTCCCGGTCAACGGTATTCGTTTCGCCAGCCGCGCCACCAAGGGCGTTACCATCTTCAATACCGCAGAGGACGAGAAGGTCGTTTCGGTGGAGCGGATTTCAGAGCCGCAAGCGGACGAGGAGATCGAAGAGAGTGTCGAGGTTGAAGGTGGCGCTGTTACCGATGCCGAAGGTGGGGAGCCTGACACTACCGTCGAGTGAGTTTGCCACGGCGGCGCAGCCCTATGGGCCGGCGTTGTGAAGAAACCCCGGCAATCTAGAAGTGGCGATAAGGCTTGCGGTTGCCGAAGCCTTCGAACCGCTTGGTATTGGCCTTGGCGCGGACGCGCTGTGCTTCCTGATGCAACCCGAATACGGTAGCGATCAGCATGGCGACGGTCATTGCGGTGGCGAGCATGTAGATCAGCATGTGCGTGTTCTCCTGCGCCTAACAACGATTAGATGGGTGTTTGGTTTCATCTTCTGCAGCTGCAAACTTAGTGAACACTGCGTGAAGCCGTTGTGAGCGGCACATTCATCTGTCGTTCACGTAGGCCAAAAGGTTCATGGGGCGGGCCTGCCGATCGGATTTGCCTTTAGGGGAGAGGCTCGCTAGAAGCACCTGCCATGACCGAACGCATCGCCCTTTATGCCGGCTCTTTCGACCCGCTGACCAACGGCCATCTCGACGTGCTGAAGGCGTCGCTGGCCGTGGCGGATACCATCTATGCGGCGATCGGCATCCATCCCGGCAAGAAGCCGCTGTTTTCCTTCGAGGAACGGGTCGATCTTATCGAAACGGCCGCGAAGGCGGAATTCGGCAGCGACGGTGCGCGTATCAAAGTAGTCGACTTCGACGGGCTGGTCATCGACGCAGCCAGGAAGCATGGCGCCTCGATCATGATCCGCGGCCTGCGCGACGGCACCGATCTCGACTATGAGATGCAGATGGCCGGCATGAACGAGACCATGGCACCGGAGCTGCAGACGGTTTTCCTGCCCGCCAGCCCCTCGGTGCGCACCATTACCGCCACACTTGTGCGCCAGATAGCTTCGATGGGAGGCGACATCCGCCCCTTCGTGCCGGCGGCCGTGGCCGGCGCGCTCACCGCCAAATTCGCGAAATAAATGCATGTCGCCCAAAAGTGGAACCCGGCTTTGGGTAACGACTTGCATGAACGAAGATATTCGGAGAAAGATCCCATGCAGCTGAAAAAGCTTGCCTTCTTGCTTGCCGTGCTTGCCGGTCTTGTGACCGCATCCGTGTCGGCGTTTGCCGCCGATCCGGAAAACACCATGATCGTAACGCTGAAGGACGGCGACGTGACCATCGCGCTGAGGCCCGACCTTGCGCCGAAGCATGTCGCGCAGATCAAAAAGCTGGTGCGCCAGGGCGCCTACGACAACGTCGCCTTCCACCGCGTCATCGACGGCTTCATGGCACAGACCGGCGACGTCAAGTTCGGCAACATGAAGAGCGGCTTCAATGCCGACGCGGTCGGCACCGGCGGCTCCGATCTTCCTGACCTGCCGGCCGAATTCTCCAGCACCGAGCACTACCAGCGCGGCGTGGTCGGCATGGCCCGCTCCGACGATCCGAATTCCGCCAATTCGCAATTCTTCATCATGTTCGCGCCGGCACCGCCGCTCGATGGCCAGTACACCATCGTTGGCAATGTGGTCAGCGGCATGGAGCTGGTGGACCACATCAAGAAAGGCGAAGAGGCGCAGAACGGGACGGTGACCGACCCCGATCGCATGATCAAGGTGCGCATCGCCGCCGACGGCAAATAAACCCAAGTTTCAAAAGGATATTTCTGACATGGCCGAGATCAAGGACCGCGAGAACGCGCTCATCATGGACACGACCAAGGGCAAGGTCGTCATCGAATTGTTTCCAGACCTGGCGCCCGGCCATGTCGGCCGCATCAAGGAGCTGGCGCGCGAAGGCGCCTATGACGGTGTGGTCTTCCACCGCGTCATCGACGGCTTCATGGCGCAGACCGGCGACGTCAAGTTCGGCAACTCCAACAAGCCGTCTTTCGCACCGACCCGCGCCGGTACGGGCGGTTCCGACAAGCCCGACTTGAAGGCCGAGTTCTCCAACGCCAACCACGGCCGCGGCACCTGCTCGATGGCGCGCTCGCAGAACCCGAACTCGGCCAATTCGCAGTTCTTCATCTGCTTCGACGATGCCGCCTTCCTCAACCGCCAGTACACGGTATGGGGCCAGGTCATCGAAGGCATGGACAATGTCGACAAGATCAAGCGCGGCGAACCGGTGCAGGATCCCGACAAGATCGTGTCGCTCAAGGTAGCGGCCGACGTGAAATGACCGGCCGGGCTGTCGCGGCCATCGCATTTGTGCTCGTCGCGGCGGCCACGCCGGCGCTGGCGACGGAATCGATCGTTTGCAGCGCCGACGGCGGCGCGGCATCGATCGACGTTTTGATGGGACACACGGCCGTCATTGCGGTGGCGCGCGTGTGGCTGGATGCCGGCGGCAAGACATGGACCACGGACGGCCAGCCGGGTTCAACGAAAGTGATCGTCGGACAGGCATTCGAAGACGACGAGCGTATGCTGATCGATCTCACTGATGAGGGCCTCAGCTCGATCGTCGCCAGATTGCGGCTGGTCAAAGCCAGCGAGCAGTCCAGTTTCGCGATGGGCGGCACATTGAGCATAGACGGTGTCGGCGCCTGGGCGGTGACCTGCCCGGAACCTTGAGGCGGGGATTTCTTGCGCGTCGATCTTTTCGACTTCGATCTGCCGGAAGAGCGCATCGCGCTTCGCCCAGCCGAACCGCGCGACAGCGCCAGGATGCTGGTGGTCAGGCCGGGTGAGGGGTTCGAGGACCGGACGGTGCGCGACCTGCCGTCCCTGCTCAAGGCCGGTGATGTGCTGGCCTTCAACGACACCAAGGTTATTCCGGCACAACTGAAGGGCATCAGGCGGCGCGGCGAGGCGGCGACGCAGGTCGAAGCCACGCTGCATATGCGGACGGCGCCCGACCGGTGGCTCGCCTTCATGCGGCCCGGCAAGCGCGTCGCCGCCGGCGATCGCATCCATTTCGGTCATGATGCCAATTCCTGCTTTCTCGGCCAGCTCGACGCGACCGTGATCGAGAAGGGGGAAGGTGGCGAGGTGCTGCTCGGCTTCGACCTGTCAGGTCCGTTCCTCGACGAGGCGCTGCACGCCGTCGGGCATATCCCGCTGCCGCCCTACATCGCCTCCAGGCGCGACGACGACGAACGTGACCGGAGCGACTACCAGACCATCTATGCCAGGGAGGAGGGCGCCGTGGCCGCGCCGACGGCAGGGCTGCATTTCACGCCGGAGCTGTTTGCGACGCTCGACGCCGAGGGCATAGAGCGCCGTTTCGTCACGCTGCATGTCGGCGCCGGCACGTTTTTGCCGGTGAAGGCGGACGACACCGCCGACCACAAGATGCACGCCGAAACCGGTTCGGTCAGCCCGGAAACCGCCGAGGCGCTGAATGCGGCGAAGGCAAAAGGAGGGCGCATTATCGCTGTCGGCACGACATCGCTGCGCTTGTTGGAGAGCGCGGCTGGCGAGGACGGCAGGCTGGCAGCATGGTCAGGCCCGACCGACATCTTCATCACGCCCGGCTATCGCTTCAAGACCGCAGACATGCTGATGACCAATTTCCATCTGCCGCGTTCGACGCTGTTCATGCTGGTTTCGGCCTTCTGCGGTTTGCAGACGATGCGCGCGGCCTATGCGCATGCGATCGAGAACCGCTACAGGTTTTATTCCTATGGAGACGCAAGTCTTCTGTTCAGGAAGGATACCGATGGACGATGACCTTGAAACCTTCGACCGCGAAGCCTTGATCGCCGAGGTCAGGAAACTGCGCGCCGGCATCCGCCAACACCGCGACGCCACCGGCCACGATCTGTGCTGGCATCATCCCGACCTGTGGTCGCTTTTGCCCGAAAAGACCGAGCCGGCGATTGCCGTGCCGCCGTGGCCGAAATTCATGCGCGGCTGCATCCGCTACCGCCAGTCGCTCGATAAGCAGGCTCCGGACGCGCCGGTATTCGACAAGGAGTTCGATGGCTAGGGAATTCAATGACTAACGCATTCACCTTCACGGTGCTGGCGACCGACGGCAGGGCGCGGCGTGGTGTAATCACCATGCCGCGCGGCGAAATCCGCACGCCTGCCTTCATGCCGGTCGGCACCGGCGGCACGGTGAAGGCCATGTATATGGATCAGGTGCGCGGCGTCGGCTCGGACATCATCCTTGGCAATACCTATCACCTGATGCTGAGACCCGGCGCCGAGCGCGTGGCTCGGCTCGGCGGCTTGCATGAATTCGCCTGCTGGCCGTATCCGATCCTCACCGACAGCGGCGGCTTCCAAGTGATGTCGCTGTCGAAGCTGCGGAAACTGACCGAGAATGGCGTGACCTTCCGTTCGCATATCGACGGCGGCGCCTACGAGATGTCGCCGGAGCGTTCCATCGAGATCCAGGGGCTGCTCGATTCAGACATCCAGATGCAGCTCGACGAGTGCACGGCGCTGCCGGCCAAGGAAAAAGAGATCGAGCGCGCCATGGAACTGTCGCTGCGCTGGGCCGAGCGCTGCAAGGCGGCATTCGGCGAGCAGCCCGGCAAGGCGATGTTCGGCATTGTGCAAGGCGGCGACGTGCCGGATCTGCGGCTGCGCTCGGCGCAGGCGCTGAAGGCAATGGAGCTGAAGGGCTATGCGATCGGCGGGCTGGCTGTCGGCGAGCCGCAAGCGGTGATGCTGGAGATGCTCGACATCACTTGCCCGGAGCTGCCGGCTGACCGGCCGCGCTACCTGATGGGTGTCGGCACGCCGGACGATATCTTGAAGTCGGTGGCGCGCGGCATCGACATGTTCGACTGCGTGATGCCGACGCGGGCAGGGCGCCATGGCCTTGCCTACACACGGCGCGGCAAGGTCAATCTGCGCAACGCCCGCCATGCCGACGATCCGCGCCCGCTCGATGAGGAAAGCGACTGCCCGGCCGCACGCGACTATTCGCGGGCCTATTTGCACCATCTGGTGCGCTCGCAAGAGGCGCTTGGGGCGATGCTCCTGACCTGGAACAATCTGTCCTATTACCAGCAGCTGATGCGCGACATTCGTGAAGCGATCGAGGCTGGCAGGTTCGCCGAACAAGCCGAGATCATCACGCAGCAATGGGCAAACGGTGACCTCGCCGTCCGGTAGGCATGCTCGCCAGGAATCCGGCTCCAGCGAGGAGCTGCACCTGCCATGAACTGTTTTGAAACGTCTGCCTAATAAGCATTGCCGGACAACGTTGGGCGAGGATCAAGAACCTGTTCGTTTCGGGGCAAGTTTCAGTTCCTGGCACGACGGTGCGGACGAATGGCATCGCTTCGCCTTCGTCTTCCGTGGCGGTCCAGCAATGGACGGCGGGGTCGTTGCTTGCCGCTCTGGTGATCGCCGTGACCGGTCTGGTCTTGCGCTTGCTTGGCGCGCGCGGCGACCTTTGGCTGGACGAGATCTGGAGCTTTGCGCTGATCGAGCCGCTGACCTCGATCGGTCAGATATTCTGGCGCGTCAATCACGACAACAATCATTTCCTCAACTCGGTCTATCTCTATCTCATCGGCCCCGACGCTTCGCCGCTGATCCAGCGAGGCCTGTCGATAGCATTAGGTGTTGCCACGATCGGTGCGGCGGCAGCGAGCGCCGCATCGCGCGGACGACAGGCGATGATTGCCACAAGCCTGTTGTTTGCCGTGAGCTATCCAATGGTCCATTACGGCTCGGAGGCGCGCGGCTACGCCGGCCTTGTGCTGTTCACGCTGCTTTCGGTGGTTTTTCTAGAGCGCCGACTCGACAATAAACGGTGGTCTGGAATGGCCTTGGCAGCGGCGATCCTTTTCGGGTTCCTATGCCACCTCACCATGATCGGAATGGTGGCAGTCCTCGCAACCTGGACCGCGTGGCTCGCCTGGCAGCGTACGGCGCGGGCCGGCCGTGTCGTTGCGGACCTGGCGTCGATCTTCCTGCCGGCCCTGCTTGCCGTGCTGCCGCTGGCTGTCTGCGTGTTTGTCGGCGGCAGGCTGTTCGGCTTCAGTGTCGGTGGTGTTTCGCCGTTCTCGATTGCCGCCTTCGCGCAGGGCTATGGCGGGATGATCCGCTCTCTGTTCGGGCTGCCACCCTGGTTCGGCGACGGGCCCTATATCGTTGCCGCCTGTGGTCTTGTCGGCCTCTCCGCCGGTGTCTGGCGCGGTCGCCGGGCCAGCCTTTATGCCATCGGGATTATCGGACTGCCTTTGCTCATGGCGGCGGCACATCTGCCCAACCTCGAGTTCCCGCGCTATTTCATCATCAGCGGAACATTGCTGCTGCTCTGGGCCGGCGAGATGATTGGCCGCGGCCTGGATGCGCGCGGGACTGCCAGGCTACTTGCGATGGGGGCGCTGGCGATCGTGGTGAGTGGAAGCATTTCGTCGCTGCTCCAGTTCTATCAGTACGGACGCGGCTCGTACGCTGCTATGGTCGACGAGATGACCAGAAGTGGCGCTGCCACCTATGCCAGCAACAGTGATTTCCGCACCGCCATGGTCGTCGACTATTTTGCGGCGCGAATGGATCGTCGGGCATTGCTGGTTCCAGACGACAGGTTGTGCACCGAACGGCCCGCCTGGCTGATCCTCGAGGGGGACGTGGACAAACAAGCCGAACATGTCGAACCGGCGGCCGCATGCGCTCTGGCCTATGAACGGGCCGACGCGTCGAGACATTGGGGGTTTTCAGGCCTGAGCTGGACGCTCTACCGGCGACAGGATTGAGGCAGCTTTGCCCCTCCTCAAGCGCCCCTCAGGTGCTGAGCGACGTGGACGCGCGCAGGCTGCAGCCGGTGATCCGAAAGCTGCCGTCAGGCTGTAATTCGAGCGTGTAGACCGCCTCGTAGTCCTTGCCATCCGGGCCGACGATCAGCACCTGCTGGACGATCGAGGTCGGGCTCGTCTCGCGAACCTTGCCGAAGGAGTAGGTCTGCGGTTGGCGCACCGGCGGATAGCCGTTGGTCACCATGTTCATGAAGGTATCGACGGTCGGAAAGATGCGTTTCACATTCGGTGCGGCAAAGCTGTAGGCCGTCGCTCCATCATTGGCGATGAAGGCCTTCAATTGACCATCGATGACCGTCTGCGCCGCTGTGACTTCGGCGTCGCCGGCGAACGCCGGGGATGCGAAAATGAGTGGAATGACTGCGAATGCGAAAAACGCGCGGCGCATGGCCTGTCTCCGTTGTCCCTGAGAAATCGCTGTCCGAAGGTACATGATACCATACGCTTTGCCGTGCTTCAGGGTTTCAGCCGAGCGCAAACATTCGGCGCGGCAGTCCGTGTCCAGACCGAGAAAGCGTCGCCGAGGCGAGAATTGCCTGAGCGATGGCCGATGCTTGAAAGGCGGGCGTCAGTCTGCCACAAGGGCCGCTCGATTATACCTAGAGCGTGCGATCTTGGGCAGGACCAGGCAATGAAGGCATTTTTCGTGCAGATAAAGTGCGATCTGGGCAAGGCCTATGACGTTGCCAGCGCTTTGGCCGATGCCGAGATCGCTTCGGAAATCTACTCGACAGCCGGAAACTACGACCTGCTCGCTAAATTCTATGTCGACGACGAGGAAGACATCGGCCATTTCGTCAACGAGAAAGTGCAGATTCTCCCGGGCATAAAGGACACGTTCACGGTCGTCACCTTTCGCGCCTTTTGACCTCGTTCGGCATTGCCCGGACACCAGGCAAAGCCTGATCAAGGCCCTATTGGTGCTGCCTTAATTTTAGGCAAGAGCGATATACTGATAGCCGGCGCCCGCCAAATCACCGATTGCGCTTGATTTTCTCCAGCGAGGCCAGTGAAATGGCGTCACAGGGGAGTATGCGATTGGCAGCGTTCGACGAAATGCTTCCGGAAGTTTCCGGGCTGAGAAAACCGTATTCGGCTTACGATCGCTGGCTGAAGGAACAGGACCCGGCCAGGCTTACCGAGAAGATGCAGGACGCCGAACGCGTCTTTCGCAAGACCGGCATCACTTTCGCCGTCTACGGCGAGCAGGAAGCATCGGAGCGGCTGATACCCTTTGACATCGTTCCGCGCATCATTTCGGGCAATGAATGGCGACGGCTGACGCAAGGCATCGAGCAGCGCGTCCAGGCGCTGAACGCCTTTCTCGACGACATCTACCATCGCCAGGAGATCTTGCGCGCCGGCCGGGTGCCGAAGGAGTTGATCGCCAAGAACGAGGCGTTCCTGCCCGAGATGATCGGGGTTCGGCCGCCGGCCGGCGTCTATACCCACATCATCGGCGTCGACATCGTACGCATCAGCGAGAACGAGTTCTACGTGCTGGAGGACAATGCGCGCACGCCGTCCGGCGTCTCCTACATGCTGGAGAACCGCGAGACGATGATGCAGCTCTTTCCCGAGTTGTTCCAGCAGATCAAGGTGCGGCCGGTGGAGAATTATCCGCAGCTCTTGCGCCAGTCGCTGGCGGCGGTGCGGCCGCAAAGCACCAAGGGCACGCCGACCATTGCCGTGCTGACGCCGGGCAGCTTCAACTCAGCCTATTTCGAACATGCCTTCCTTGCCGACCAGATGGGCGTGCAGCTTGTTGAAGGACAGGATCTGCGCGTCGTCGATGGTCATGTCGCGATGCGCACTACCGAGGGCTACAAGCAGATCGATGTGCTCTACCGGCGTGTCGACGACTCGTTCCTCGATCCGCTGACCTTCCGCCCCGACTCGGCACTTGGCGTGCCGGGCATTATGGACGTCTACCGCGCCGGCAATATCACCATCGCCAATGCGCCGGGAACCGGCATCGCCGACGACAAGGCGATCTATTCGTACATGCCCGAAATCGTCGAATTCTACACCGGCCGCAAGGCGATGCTTGGCAACATCCCGACCTGGCGCTGCTCGGAGCCGGACAGCCTGAAATATGTGCTGGAGCACATCGACGAACTGGTGATCAAGGAAGTCCACGGGTCCGGCGGTTACGGCATGCTGGTCGGTCCGGCGGCGACCAAGAAGGAATGCGAAGAGTTTTCCAAAAAGCTCGCAGCAAAACCGTCGAACTACATTGCCCAGCCGACGCTGGCGCTGTCGACCTGTCCGATCCTGACGGACAAGGGACTGGCGCCGCGCCATGTCGATCTGCGCCCCTATGTGCTGGTTTCCGACCGTATTCAGATCGTGCCCGGCGGGCTGACCCGAGTAGCGCTCAAGGAAGGCTCTCTGGTCGTCAATTCCTCGCAAGGCGGCGGCACGAAGGATACGTGGGTGTTGGATGATTAGAGAGTGAATAGTGAATAGTGAATAGTGAATAGATAAGGATATGTGTCGTTGATGTTGGTGAAATGCCCTGAAGTGAAGCACGCGGCATCGTGCCCTGGAATCTGGACAGTCACCATTCGCTATTCACCATTCACTATTCACCGCAGGACCGCCTGACATGCTTCTCGGCCGCACCGCCAACGGGCTCTACTGGATGAACCGCTATATCGAGCGGGCGGAAAACATGGCGCGGCTGGTGGACGCCGGCTTGCGCATGGCGCTAACTCGTACTCAGAACGCTTCGGAGGAGTGGAATTCGGTGCTGCTCAGCGCCGGTTCGGACGCCGCCTTCACGCAGAAATATTCCGACTACACCGCCGCCAATGTCGCCGACTATCTGCTGCGCGATACGTCGAACCCGTCGAGCACGATGTCGTCTATCGAAACGGCCCGTAACAATGCCCGCATGGTGCGTACCGCACTGACGCGTGAAACCTGGGAAAGCATCAACGAAGCCTGGATGTCGCTGAAGCGGATGCTGGCCAAGCCGATCGACGAGCGCGACCTGCCCAACGCGCTCGACGCGATCAAACGCGAGACGGCGCTGATCCGCGGCTCGTTCTACGGCACGATGCTGCGCAACGAGATTTTCGATTTTTCGCAGCTCGGCACTTATGTCGAACGCGCCGACAACACCGCGCGCATCCTGGATGTGAAATACTACGTGCTGCTGCCGTCGATCTCCTGGGTCGGCTCGACGCTCGACAACTACCAGTGGGAATCGATCCTGCGCTCGGTGTCGGCGCACCGTTCCTATCGCTGGGTTTATGACGCCGACTACAAGCCGAGCAACATCGCCGATTATCTGATCCTCAACGTCCGCATGCCGCGCTCGCTGACCTTTTGCTACCGCTTCCTGACGGAGCATCTCAAATTCCTGGGTGACGACTATGGGGAGCGCCACGCCTGTCATGCGACGGCTGCCAAGACCCAGGCCATGCTGACGGCCGGCTCGATCAAGGATATTTTCGACGCCGGCCTGCATGAATTCCTGGCCAATTTCATCCGCGACAACACCAGGCTCGGCGACGAGATCGCGCAGGATTACAGGTTCTATTGAGCATGACCCCAAAAAGCGGAGACCGGTTTTCGGAAAAGCTCATGCTCCAGGGACGAGTGCGATGCGGCTGAAGATCACCCACCGGACCGAATACCGCTACGATGCGCCGGTGCATTATCTGTTGCAGCGTTTGCGGCTGCTCCCGGTGAACGGGCGCACCCAGACGGTACTGTCCTGGGCGCTGAAGATCGAAGGCGCACGCGAGGAAGTGCGCTTCACCGACCATTTCGGCAATGATACCAGGCTGTTGAGCGTCGAGGGCGAGCGCGACTTCATCACCGTCGAAGCAGCCGGCGAAGTGGTGACGCGCGACACCGCCGGCGTCTGCGGGCCGCACCAAGGTTTCGCGCCGCTCTGGCTGTTCGGCCATGAAACGCCGCTGACGACGATCGGCAGCGGCATTCGCGAACTTGCTGCCTCGGTCGGCAAGGGTACCGACATCGAAAGGCTGCACCGGTTGATGGCGGTGATCGGCGAGCGTGTCGCTTATACGCCAGACACCACCAACGCGACGACGCCGGCCGAAGAGGCCCTGGCGCTCAAGACCGGCGTTTGCCAGGACCACAGCCACATCTTCGTTGCCGCGGCGCGCGCCATGGATTTCCCGGCGCGCTACGTCAGCGGCTATCTGATGATGGATACAGCGATCGAGCAGGCAGCAAGCCACGCCTGGGCCGAGGCGCATGTCTCGGGCCTCGGCTGGGTCGCCTTCGATGTCGCCAACGGCATTTCTCCCGACGAACGCTATGTAAAGGTAGCGACTGGCCGCGATTATCGCGACGCAACCCCGGTATCGGGAATTCGGCTGGGACAGGCGGAAGAACAGCTTGCGGTCACCGTCACCGTGGAGCAGTAATCCCCGGCAAGATTGTTGCCAAAGAGATTCGATGACCTATTGCGTCGGCCTGAAAATCAATCACGGGCTCGTGTTCATGTCGGACACGCGCACCAATGCCGGTATGGATTCGATCTCGACCTTCAGGAAGATGCATGTCTGGGAAGAGCCGGGCGAGCGCGTCATCGTTTTGATGTCGGCCGGCAATCTGGCGACGACGCAGGCCGTAGTCAGCCTGCTCGACGAACGCACCAAGGCAGTGGCGGAGCGCCGTGCCACGCTGCTCGAAACGCCCTCCATGTACCAGACAGTCCGGTTGGTCGGAGACACCGTCAAGGAGGTCATCGCCAGTTCGTCGCCGGCGGGCGAAAAGGCGGATTCCTACTTCAACGCCTCCTTCATCCTCGGCGGTCAGATCAAGGGCAGCGCCCCGCGCCTGTTCATGATCTATCCGGAGGGCAATTTCATCGAATCGACCGACGACACGCCGTTCTTCCAGATCGGTGAGACCAAATACGGCAAGCCGATCATCATCCGCGCTTATGAAAGGACGATGAGTTTCGCCGAGACGGTGAAGTTGCTGCTGGTGTCGTTCGACTCGACGCTGAAGTCGAACCTGTCGGTCGGCCTGCCGCTCGACCTGCTGTTCTATGAAAAGGACACTTTCAAGGTCGGCCTCAAAAAGCGAATAAATCAGGACGATCAATATTATCGCACGATCTCGGATAGCTGGTCGAACGCGCTGAAGACCGCCTTTGCCAGCTTGCCTGATTTTCCTGAATGAAAACCTTCGTCTTTCGTGCTCTTTGATCGCGGCTCGATGGGGCGCTACGGAGGCGAAGATGAATAGCAACGAATTCCGCGAATGGTCGCTGCGAGCGGCTGAATGGGGCGCCGACTACAGAAACAGCCTTCGCGAAAGACCGGTGCGGCCGCTTGTCGAGCCGGGCGAAATCTTCAAAAGCATCGACGCCGCGCCGCCGGAAGACGGCGAAACGATGCAGGCAATCTTCGCTGATTTCGAACAAAAGATCCTGCCGGGCATGACGCACTGGCAGCATCCGCGTTTCTTTGCCTATTTCCCGGCTAACGCGGCACCGGCCTCCGTCGTGGCCGAGTATCTGGTTTCCGCGATGGCCGCGCAATGCATGCTCTGGCAGACCTCGCCGGCAGCGACCGAGCTCGAGATGCGGGTCGTCGACTGGATGCGGCAGGCGCTTGGTCTGCCGGCGGGATTCTCCGGCGTCATGCAGGATTCGGCTTCATCAGCGACGCTTGCCGCCGTGCTGACCATGCGCGAGCGCGCGCTCGACTGGCAAGGCAACAAGAGCGGCCTGCAAGGCCAGCCGGTCGTGCGGGTCTATTCTTCCGACCAAGTCCATACTTCCATCGACCGGGCGATCTGGGTGTCGGGCATCGGGGAGGCGAACCTCGTGCGCATTCCGGTCGCGGGACGCTTCCGCGCTATGCAGACGGCGGCTCTGGAAGCGGCGATCGTCGCCGACCGCGAAAACGGCATGCTGCCGGCCGGCATTATCGCCAGCGTCGGCGGCACCAGTACCGGCGGCACCGACGATGTCGCGGCTGTTGCCGCGGTGGCGAAGCGGCACGGGCTCTACCTGCATGTCGATGCCGCATGGGCCGGCTCCGCCATGATCTGCCCCGAGTTCCGGCATTTCTGGGCCGGCGCCGAACATGCGGATTCGATCGTCTTCAATCCGCACAAATGGCTGGGCGCACAGTTCGATTGCTCGATGCAATTCATCCGCCAGCCGGAAGACCTCGTGCGCACGCTGGCGATCAAGCCCGAATTCCTCAAGACACATGGCCGCGACGGGGTCATCAACTACTCCGAATGGTCGGTGCCGCTCGGCCGAAGGTTCCGCGCGCTGAAACTTTGGTTCCTGCTGCGTGCGCATGGCTTGGAAAATCTGCGGACCATGATCCGCAACCATGTCGCCTGGAGCGAGGGCCTCGCCGCCTGGCTGGCTCGGGAACCGGATTTCGAAATCGTCACGGAACCGATGCTGTCGCTGTTCTCATTCCGCCATCTCGCGGCTGCGGGAATCGACCTTGACGAGCACAATTTGCGGCTGGTCAACGCGATCAACAATGACGGCCGCATTTACCTGACGCAGACCCGGGTGGACGGGCAGGTGGCGATCCGCTTTCAGGTCGGGCAGTTCGAAACGACTGCGGCGGACGTCGATACTGCTTTCGAGGTCATCACTGACATCGCGCGGGGCCTAAGTTGATAGCCTCGTCGAGATTGCGCCGGAGCTTTTCTCTCTGCAGTCGCCCGATTTTCATTAGCCGGCTCATACCTGTTCATGGCTTTCGTTTTCAGCTATAGACGAGAAAAACGAAAATGAGAGGTTGCTAGATGTATCTGTCGCCGCGTCATTCCGAAATCATCCAGATGGCCAAAGATCATGGCCGCGTACTGGTCGAGGAGTTGGCGACGCATTTCAACGTGACGCCGCAGACGATCCGCAAGGATCTCAACGATCTCTGCGACCAGCGACTTTTGTCCCGCATTCATGGCGGGGCATTGTTCCCGTCCGGCATCGAGAACATGGAATATGAGGCTCGGCGCAAGATCGCCGCCGAGGAGAAGGAGGCGATCGGCCGCGCAGCAGCCCGGCTGATCCCCGACAACGCATCTCTGTTCATCAATATCGGGACCACGACGGAAGCTGTCAGCAAGTCGCTGCTCGATCACAGCGGCCTGATGGTCATCACCAATAACATCAATGTTGCCAATAGGATGCGCATATATCCTTCGATCGAGGTGGTGATCGCCGGCGGTGTCGTGCGCGGTTCCGACGGCGGCGTGGTCGGCGAGGCAGCGGTCGATTTCATCAGGCAGTTCAAGGTCGATTTTGCGGTGATCGGCGCCTCGGCCATCGACCATGACGGCGCACTGCTCGACTTCGATTTTCGTGAGGTGAAGGTGGCTCAGGCGATCATCGCCAACGCCCGGCATGTGATCCTGGTGTCGGACCAGACCAAATTCGAGCGCACCGCGCCCGTCCGCATCGGCCATCTGTCGCAGGTCAACACCTTCATCACCGATCGTTGCGACATCCCGTCGGTGCGCAAGATCTGTGAAGAGGCAGAGGTTCAGCTGATCGAAACGTCGCTCTCCTAGAGATGCCGCTGCGGCATCTGCCGCCGATCATATTTCGTTTGACATTCGTTATCATTTCGAAATAATCCCGTCACGGTTTCGCAAAACTCAAAAATGCTGCAATGCGAAATCGAGGGAGGATTTCTTTGCGCGCATCACCGATCCATGACATTTTCGTCATCGGTGGCGGCATCAATGGCTGCGGCATCGCCCGCGATGCCGTTGGACGTGGCTTTTCGGTCTTTCTTGCCGAGATGAACGATCTGGCCAGCGGAACTTCTTCGGGTTCGACCAAACTGATCCATGGCGGCTTGCGCTATCTCGAATTCTACGAATTCCGCCTGGTGCGCGAAGCGCTGATGGAACGCGAGGTCCTGTGGAGGAACGCGCCGCATATCATCTGGCCGATGCGCTTCGTGCTGCCATACGCCAAGGGGCTGCGTCCGGCCTGGCTTATCCGGCTCGGGCTTTTCCTCTACGACCATATTGGCGGGCGCAAATTGCTGCCGCCGACGAAAACGCTGGACATGGCCAAGGATCCGGCCGGCAAGCCGCTGAAGCCGTTGTTTCGAAAGGCGTTCGAATATTCCGACGGTTGGGTCAACGATGCCCGGCTGGTTGTGTTGAACGCCCGTGACGCTGCCGAGCGCGGCGCAACCATTCGAACCCGAACAAGGGTCGTCAGCGCCCGACGTGAAGGCGATCTCTGGACGGTCAGGCTTGAAAACGTGCGGACCGGCGATACCGAGGAGGTCAAGGCGCGGTTGCTGGTCAATGCCGCGGGCCCGTGGGTCGACCAGGTTCTTTCGGCCACCGTCGGCCTGAACGACGTGCACAATGTCCGCCTCGTGCAAGGCAGCCACATCGTCGTTGGCAAGAAATTCGACGACCCACGCGCCTATTTCTTTCAGAACAAGGACGGGCGCATCATTTTCGCCATCCCCTACGAAGACGAGTTCACGCTCATCGGCACCACCGACCGGGACTATCCCGGCGATCCGCACGACGTCAGGATCAGTGATGCCGAGATCGACTATCTCTGCGCTGCGGCAAGCGAATATTTCGCGCAGCCGGTCAAGCCGTCGGATATCGTCTGGACCTATTCCGCGGTGCGCCCGCTCTACGATGATGGCGCCTCAAAGGCGCAGGAAGCCACGCGCGACTATGTGCTGAAGGCCGATGGAGGCGAGGGTGCCGCCCCGATCGTCAACGCCTTTGGCGGCAAGATCACCACCTACCGCCGATTGTCGGAATCAATGCTCGAGAAGATCGAGGGTTTTCTCGGCAAGCGAGGCAAGCCATGGACAGCAAACACGCCGCTGCCCGGCGGTGACTTTCCCGTCACCGGCTTCGATGGCGAGGTAGCGAAACTGAAAACGGCGTACCCGTTCCTCGACGCGCGGCTGGCCCGCCGGTTGACCCGGCTCTATGGCACCCGCGCAAGGAAGCTGCTGGGCCTCGCCAAGTCGAACGCCGATCTTGGCCGCAACTTCGGCGCCGATCTCTACGAGGCCGAGGTGCGCTACCTCGTCGAAAACGAATGGGCGATGACTGCCGAGGATGTATTGTGGCGCCGGACCAAGCGCGGCCTGCGTCTCAGCCGTGAGCAGGCGGCAGTGCTCGACGAGTTCATGCGCGGAATAAGCCGGCAGCACGTAGCGGCTGCCGAATAGGGACGGCCGACTGATGCAGAAAGCCTGGGAGGAGGCATCATGCTTGAACTGAGAAACGTGACGAAGACGGTGGGTGCGGCGGAACATATCCGCGACGTCTCGCTGACGCTTCAGCACGGCTCGCTCAACGTCCTGCTCGGGCCGACGCTCTCCGGCAAGACCAGCCTGATGCGGCTGATGGCGGGCCTCGACGTGCCGACCTCCGGCTCGGTCTGGTTCGATGGCAAGGATGTCACCGGCATGCCGGTGCAAAAGCGCAACGTCGCCATGGTCTACCAGCAATTCATCAATTATCCGGCGATGACGGTCTACGAAAACATCGCCTCACCGCTGCGGGTGGCCGGCACGGATGAGGCAACGATCGACAGGGAGGTGCGCAATGCCGCCGCCCTTCTCAAACTCACGCCCTATCTCGACCGCACGCCTCTCAGTCTGTCGGGCGGCCAGCAGCAGCGCACCGCGCTGGCCCGCGCCATCGTCAAGAATGCCAGCCTCGTGCTGCTCGACGAGCCGCTCGCCAACCTAGACTACAAGCTGCGCGAAGAATTACGCGCGGAACTGCCGAAGGTCTTCGCGGCCGCCGGCACAATCTTCGTTTATGCCACGACCGAGCCGCACGAGGCCTTGCTGCTCGGCGGCAACACGGCGACGCTTTCCGAAGGCAGCATCACCCAGTTCGGGCCGACCATCGAAGTGTTCCGCAAGCCGGTCGATCTGGTGACGGCGAGAACCTTCGCCGATCCGCCGCTCAACACCATCGTGCTTGCCAAGAAGGGCCTGGATTTCCTGCTCGAGGGCGGCGTGAAATTGCCGGTGCCGGCCGAGCTCTTCGGCATTGCCGATGCGATCTATACGATCGGCTTCCAGCCCCATCATCTTTCCCTCGATCGGCCCAACGCCGCCGCAGTGCCGGTGCGCGCAAAGGTGACGATCACCGAGATCACGGGATCGGAAAGCTTCATCCATCTCGATTTCGCCGATGCGCGCTGGGTCATGCTGACCCACGGCATTCGCGACTTCGAGCCGGATGAGGAAGTCGAGGTGTTCATCGACCCGCGCCACATCATGGTCTTCGACGAGCACGGCCGCGCCGTGGCCGCGCCGAAGCTGGCGGCTTAGGAGGAAGCGATGGCGCGCATCGACGTCAATCATATCCGCCACTCCTATCTGCAGAACCCGCGCACGGATGCCGATTTCGCGCTGAAGGAAGTGCACCACACGTTCGAGGATGGCGGCGCCTATGCGCTGCTCGGCCCGTCCGGCTGCGGCAAGACTACGCTGCTCAACATCATTTCGGGATTGCTGCATCCCTCGCACGGCCAGTTGCTGTTCAACGGAAGGGACGTGACAAATCTGTCGACCCAAGAGCGCAACATTGCCCAGGTCTTCCAGTTCCCGGTGATCTACGACACGATGACCGTCTACGACAATCTGGCGTTCCCGCTGCGCAATCGCGGCGTGCCGGAGGCCGACGTCGACCGCAAGGTGCGCGAGACGCTGGAGATGACCGGGCTGGCCGATATGGCCAAACGAAAGGCGCGCGGACTGACCGCCGACCAGAAGCAGAAGATCTCGCTCGGGCGCGGGCTGGTGCGCTCCGACGTCAATGCCATCCTGTTCGACGAGCCTTTGACCGTCATCGACCCGCATATGAAATGGGTGCTGCGCTCGCAGTTGAAGCAGCTTCACCGCCGCTTCGGCTACACCATGGTTTATGTCACGCACGACCAGACCGAGGCGTTGACCTTCGCCGACAGGGTGGTCGTCATGTATGACGGCGAAATCGTGCAGATCGGCACACCGGCGGAGCTGTTCGAGCGCCCGCGCCACACCTTTGTCGGCTATTTCATCGGCTCGCCCGGCATGAATGTCATGACGGTGGCGATCGACGGCAAGACCGCGAAGCTGGGCTCGCAGCAGATCGAACTGCCGGGCGTGCCCAAGGCGGGCGGCGGCGCCATCGAGCTCGGCATCCGTCCCGAATATGTGCGCCTGGGCAGCCAGGGCATGGCCGTCCGGATCAGCAAGGTCGAGGACGTCGGCCGCCACAAGGTGGTCCGTGCCAATCTCGAAGGGCGCGAGATCGCCGCCGTCATCGGCGAGGACGAGACGGTTCCGGCTGATCCGAAGGTGCGGTTCGACCCTGCCGGCATCAACATCTATGCCGATTCCTGGCGCGTCGAGATGGGAGCCTGAAGTGGAAAAGACCTGGAACAACAGAGCCTGGTTCCTGGTGCTGCCGGTGCTGCTGCTGGTGGCGTTCTCGGCGGTCATACCGCTGATGACGGTTGTCAATTATTCGGTGCAGGACACTTTCGGCAACAACGTCTTCTTCTGGGCCGGCACCGAGTGGTTCGAGGAACTGCTTTCCTCCAGCCGCTTCTGGCAGGCGATGATCCGCAACCTTGTCTTCTCCTTCATCATCCTGGCGATCGAAGTGCCGCTCGGCATCTTCATTGCGCTCAATATGCCGAAGAAGGGTTGGGGCGTGCCGGTTTGCCTTGTTTTGATGGCGTTGCCGCTGCTGATCCCATGGAACGTCGTCGGCACCATCTGGCAGGTGTTCGGGCGCAACGACATTGGCCTGCTCGGCTATTACGTCAACGCGCTCGACATCGACTATAATTATGTGCAAGACCCTTATGACGCCTGGGTCACGGTCATCATCATGGACGTCTGGCATTGGACCAGCCTCGTCGTTCTGCTCTGCTATGCCGGCCTGGTCTCGATCCCGGATGCCTTTTATCAGGCGGCCAAGATCGACGGTGCCTCGCGCTGGGCGGTGTTCCGTTACATCCAGTTGCCGAAGATGAACCGCGTGCTGCTGATTGCCGTGCTGCTGCGCTTTATGGATAGCTTCATGATCTACACGGAACCGTTCGTGGTGACCGGCGGCGGACCCGGCAACTCGACGACCTTTCTTTCGATCGATCTCGTCAAGACGGCGCTCGGCCAGTTCGACCTCGGCCCGGCGGCGGCGATGTCGCTGGTCTACTTCCTTATCGTCCTGTTGTTGTCATGGGTGTTCTACACCGTGATGACCAATTACGACGCGGAGCGCTGAGATGAGCCGCGCTGACGAAAGAGCCGACAGAGTGAGCGAGACGACAGCTTCGCAAGGATTGGCCAGCACGCTGCGGCAGGACGAGATCGCACGGCTCATGCGCCGTCGCGGCGAGGAGTCGCGTTGGTGGTGGATCGTGCCGACGCTCTACATCATCGTTCTGCTTTTGCCGATCTACTGGCTCATCAATATGAGCTTCAAGACCAATGGCGAGATCGTCTCGTCGCTGACGCTCTACCCGCACGCACCGACATTAGCGAATTACCGCACCATCTTCACCGACGCGTCCTGGTATTCGGGCTACATCAACTCGATCACCTATGTGGTTATGAACATGGTGATTTCGGTGGCCGCAGCACTGCCTGCTGCCTACGCCTTTTCGCGCTATCGCTTCCTCGGCGACAAACATCTGTTCTTCTGGCTGCTGACCAACCGCATGGCGCCGCCGGCGGTGTTCGCGCTGCCATTCTTCCAGCTTTATTCGGCCTTCGGCCTTATCGACACCCATATCGCAGTGGCTCTGGCGCATTGCCTGTTCAACGTGCCGCTGGCGGTGTGGATCCTCGAAGGCTTCATGTCGGGCGTGCCGAAGGAGATCGATGAGACCGCCTATATCGACGGCTATTCGTTCCCGCGCTTCTTCATAAAGATCTTCATGCCGCTGATTGCGAGCGGCATCGGCGTGGCGTGCTTCTTCTGCTTCATGTTCTCGTGGGTCGAGCTGCTGATCGCCCGCACGCTGACGACCACGGACGCCAAGCCGATCGCCGCGACCATGACCCGCACCGTTTCGGCCGCCGGCATGGATTGGGGGCTGCTCGCCGCAGCCGGCGTGCTGACGCTGATCCCGGGCGCGCTCGTCATCTGGTTTGTGCGCAACTACATCGCCAAGGGCTTTGCCCTGGGGAGGGTATGATGGAGCAGGTCGACAGAAGCCCATGGTGGTGGGCCGTGCTGTTTCTCGCCCTGATCGTTGTGGCCTGGGTGGCACTTCAAATCGATTTCGTGGCAATAACCGTAGGTTTCAGCGATCCGGCAAATATCCGCCTGTGGGGATTTAACCTCTCGTCCAACCTCGATTTTTCGTGGATGGCCTGGACGTGGCCGACCGCGGCCTTCTTTGGAACCATCTTTCTGCTGCTTTGCGGCATGGCGGTGTGGGAATACGTCTCGCCGGGCGGCAATCCGCGCGTCGGCGTGCTGCGCTTCGAAACGACGCGCGGCGACCGCTTGTTCCTGTCGCTGCTTGGCAGTGCCTTTATCCATCTCGCTTGGCTGGGTCTAGTCGGACCCAATCTGTGGTGGGCTCTCGCTCTCTCCGTGGTCTACGCCGTTGGCGTGTTCCGCTACGTATAGAGGGGGAAACTGTTGGAACGGCGGCGTGCCGGCCGCCGATCCAGATCGCACTTTGAACTTTAACAGTGGAGGAAATACATGCGACGGCAATTCTTGACATCAACAACTGCGCTTGTCCTGTTGCTCGGGGCAAGCAACGCCTATGCCGGAATGGACGAGGCCAAGGCCTTCCTGGACAAGGAAATCGGCGACCTCTCGACGCTCGACCGCGCCGGCCAGGAAGCCGAAATGCAATGGTTCATCGATGCCGCGAAACCTTTCGCCGGCATGGATATCAAGGTGGTTTCCGAAACCATCGCCACGCATCAGTATGAATCGCAGGTGCTGGCGCCGGCCTTTACAGCCATCACCGGCATCAAGGTTACGCACGACGTCACCCAGGAAGGCGACGTTGTCGAGAAGATCCAGACCCAGATGCAGACCGGCCAGAACCTCTATGACGGCTGGGTCAACGATTCCGATCTGATCGGCACGCACTGGCGCTACCAGCAGGTGCGCAACCTGACCGACTGGATGGCAGGCGACGGCAAGGATGTCACCAACCCGAATCTCGACCTGAAGGATTTCATCGGCACCTCGTTCACCACCGCGCCCGACAAGAAACTCTACCAGCTTCCCGACCAGCAGTTCGCGAACCTCTACTGGTTCCGTTACGACTGGTTCAACGACGAGAAGAACAAGGCGGACTTCAAGGCCAAATACGGCTACGACCTCGGCGTGCCGGTGAATTGGTCGGCCTATGAGGACATTGCAGCGTTCTTCACCGGGCGTGAGATCGACGGCAAGAAGGTCTACGGCCATATGGACTATGGCAAGAAGGACCCGTCGCTCGGCTGGCGGTTCACCGACGCCTGGCTGTCGATGGCCGGCAATGGCGACAAGGGCATTCCGAACGGTCTGCCCGTCGACGAATGGGGCATCAAGGTCGACGAGAATTCGCGTCCGGTCGGTTCCTGCACGGCGCGCGGCGGCGACACCAATGGTCCGGCTTCCGTCTACTCCATCCAGAAGTATCTCGATTGGCTGAAGGCCTATGCACCGGCGGAAGCCCAAGGCATGACCTTCTCCGAATCGGGGCCAGTTCCGGCGCAGGGCGCGGTTGCCCAGCAGATCTTCTGGTACACCGCCTTCACCGCCAGCATGGTCGACGCCAGCGCCAAGGCCGTGCTGAACGACGACGGCACGCCGAAGTGGCGCATGGCGCCGTCGCCGCATGGCGTCTACTGGAAGGACGGCATGAAGCTCGGCTATCAGGACGTCGGTTCCTGGACGCTGATGAAGTCGACGCCGACCGACCGCGCCAAGGCCGCCTGGCTCTACGCGCAGTTCGTCACCTCGAAGACGGTCGACGTGAAGAAGAGCCATGTCGGCCTGACCTTCATCCGCGAGAGCACGATCCACGACAAGAGCTTCACCGAACGTGCGCCAAAGCTCGGCGGCTTGATCGAATTCTACCGCTCGCCGGCGCGCGTCCAGTGGTCGCCGACCGGCACCAACGTGCCGGACTATCCGAAGCTGGCACAGCTCTGGTGGCAGGCGATCGGCGATGCTTCGTCGGGCGCCAAGAGCGCGCAGGAAGCGATGGACTCGCTCTGCGCCGAGCAGGAAAAGGTGATGAGCCGCATCGAAAAGTCGGGCGTCCAGGGCGATATTGGCCCGAAGATGGCCGAAGAGCATGACCTCGCCTACTGGAATGCGGACGCGGTCAAGAAGGGCAATCTCGCTCCTCAGCTCAAGATCGAGAACGAGAAGGAAAAGCCGGTCACCATCAACTACGACGAGCTGGTGAAGAGCTGGCAGCAATAGGACCGTTTGATGCGGGCGTCCGCGCCCGCATCGCCATGCTCAGGGGAGGCGGCATGTTGCCGTCTCCCCTGTTTGCGTGAACGGCTCGGCGCCATCTGGCGTCGAGACACCGTAGCACCTTTGAATTCGCTTCGACGGGAGAGAGAATGACCGGATACATCCTTGCAATCGACCAGGGAACGACATCGAGCCGGGCGATCCTGTTCGACGACAAGATGAAGGTCGTCGGCAGCGGGCAAAAGGAATTCACCCAATATTATCCGGCCTCCGGCTGGGTCGAGCACGATCCCGAGGAGATATGGGCAAGCGTCGTGGAAACGGTGAAGGCCGCGCTGAAGACAGCCGGCCGCAACGCAGCGGAAGTCGCCGCGATCGGCATCACCAACCAGCGCGAAACGGTCGTCATCTGGGACAAGGAGACCGGCAAGCCGATCCACAATGCGATTGTCTGGCAGGATCGTCGTACCGCGCCGCTATGCCAGAAACTGAAGAAGCTAGGGCTGGAGAAGAAATTCACGAATAAGACCGGCCTGCTGCTCGATCCCTATTTCTCCGGCACCAAGATCGCCTGGATGCTGGACAAAGTGAAGGGCGCCAGAAAACGCGCCGAGAAAGGCGAACTGCTGGCCGGCACCATCGACAGTTTTCTGATTTGGCGCCTGACTGGCGGCAAGGTCCACGCCACTGACGCCACCAATGCCTCGCGCACACTGGTCTACAACATCGAACAAAACGCCTGGGACGACGAGCTGCTGGCCATTCTCGGCATACCTGCAAGAATGCTGCCGCAGGTGAAAGATTGTGCCGATGATTTTGGAATCACCGACAAAAGCCTGTTTGGCGCAGAGATCAGAATTCTCGGTGTGGCCGGCGACCAGCATGCGGCGGCGATCGGCCAGGCCTGTTTCGAGCCGGGCATGATGAAATCGACCTACGGCACCGGTTGCTTCGCGCTGCTCAACACCGGCAGCGATCTGGTGCGTTCGAAGAACCGGCTTTTGACCACCATCGCCTATAGGCTGAACGGCAAGACCACCTATGCGCTGGAGGGCTCGATCTTTATCGCCGGCGCCGCCGTGCAATGGCTGCGCGACGGCATCAAGGTGATCGGCAAGGCCGAGCAGAGCGGCAAATTGGCGGCGGAAGCCGATCCGACGCAGAACGTCTATCTGGTGCCGGCTTTCGTCGGGCTCGGCGCACCGCACTGGGATGCCGAGGCGCGCGGTGCCATCTTCGGGCTGACCCGCAATTCGGGGCCGGCGGAATTTGCCCGCGCGGCACTGGAATCCGTAGCGTTCCAAACGCGCGATCTGCTTGACGCCATGCGCAAGGACTGGAAGGGCGCCTCGGCCAAGACTGTGCTCAGGGTCGATGGCGGCATGGTGGCGTCGGACTGGACTATGCAGCGGCTGGCCGACATTCTCGATGCGCCGGTCGACCGGCCGACAATTCTCGAGACGACCGCGCTTGGTGCGGCATGGCTGGCCGGCTCGAAGGCCGGTGTCTGGCCGAGGGCCCGGGAATTCGCTAGGAGTTGGGCGCTCGAGCGCCGCTTCAACCCAGACATGGATGCTTCGACACGTGCCGCCAAGCTGGCAGGTTGGCGCCACGCTGTGCGCAGGACGCTAAGCATGCAATAAGCAAGTGGCCGCCGAATTCCCAACCTTGTTTAATCAGGCGGGGCTGGTGGTTGCTCGGATGTGTGGGGCGACTCCGAGAGCGGGTCAGGCAGGGTGAGGGTCCATGAAACACCCAGATTGGTATCCTGCTTGGCGCCAAGAAGCCATCGAGCAACTGAGCGCTAAGAATAGAGGCTTGCAAGATGATTTCGGCGTCGGCAGTTGGCCTCGTTATGATTACGCCCTAAAGACTGGAAAGCTTCTTTTCTCAGATCAAGGTGTCGTCAAGGTCGTCGCCGAAATCCAGGTTGCAGGCTCCACAAGCGGCAAAGGTGGCAATTGGCTTTGGGCCTGGGGAAATTCAACCTGCCTGGCGACGTAGTTACCGATGCCCAGCGAGTTCGATCCTTCGGGGAGAAGAACGGCATTGATGAACTGACTCAGCTTTTTGTGACAGATGATAATGACCTGACCGTGCTTGGGTGGGAACTGGCGGCCGTAATGGCTCGAATTTGCAACGCCCGTGGGGTCTATCGTTCTCCTCGTGGCGAAGGGGCAAGCCTCTATCCGACCATCAAGAGCATCAGCCGGGCAAACTGATCTTGATGTCTGCCTGCCGAACGTTCGAGACGCAGTGACTATGGCGGAAATATCAGTGCTTCCTCGCCCAGCAATAACCCGCGCCGTTTCGGGCGCGGGCTTGCAGCCTCTAAGCTAGGACTCAGTAAGGCGACCGGCACTGCCGGCGCGGACCGTAGTTGGGCTGGTAAGTGTTGTCAGAAGCGCGATAGCTCCGATAACGGTCATAGCACCACTGCACGTGGGCATCGCCACGATAGACACGATTCTGGCTGTTGACGATGGCGCCCGTAATCAGCGCTCCTGTGGCGAAGGCGGCCAGCGGGAACCAGTAGTCACCGTGACGGCGATAGCCGCGACGATATTCGCGATAGCCGCGATGGCCACGCCAATACATGCCGTCCTCACGCGCAAAACTGCGCCGCGAGAAATCGCGGTTGAAACTCCGGTGCCTCCGCCACGGCTCGTACTGGACGGTCTGGACATTCGAGGTGAGCCCCTGGGCAGGGGGCGCATAGCTGGGCTGAGCGTTGACTGGCACGATCTCCGCGGCAGCGAATGAGATCGAAAGGGTGGTAGCCAGCAGGCCCGACATGATCCTATTCATGATCTTCTCCTTGAAACGCGTGTCCCTTGTCGCGGAAAAACGGGCAGGCTGCGCAAATTGTTCCGCTAAAAATCCCAAGTTGCTGATCTGCAAAGGTTCTCCCGATTCGCTGCTTGTGCTTGTCCCGCAAAGCGCGAGCTTCGGCCTTGCGCGAGAGGGAGGCAGTTCCGTCAACGCCGAAGCGCACCGCACGGCATGCATGACACGGCAGGAAAGTCCGGTTTGGGAGCCGTCTTTTTCCGGTTGACCGGCAGAGGCACTCTCCCTATGTTCCGCGCAATTTCGAGGGCGGCCTTTCTGAGCCCGCGGGAGCGCGTAGCTCAGCCGGTAGAGCAACTGACTTTTAATCAGTAGGTCATGGGTTCGAATCCCATCGCGCTCACCATCAATAAAATTGTACGGCCGGAAACATGGGTAACAGTTTGCACCTAAGACATGGGTGACAACCTCGTGCCGAACGCATGCGGTGGCCTTAGCCACCCGCGCCATCGTCCATCATCGTGCCGGTGAGCGCCTCATAGGCTCTGCTGCACAGCTGTGAATGCGGACAATCCTTCACGATAAGCACTGGCACCACGGTGAGAACCGCTGCGGCAAGGATTTGCAGGCAAAGACCGACGGCGCTTACCTTGCTGTCGAACATGCCGGCCAGGAAAAAGTAGAGACCCTGGGCCATGCAGGCTGCCGTCAGAATGCCCAGAAGCGTGCTGGTCGCTCTTGCGAAGGGCGTTATGTAGCCGTCAGGAAAACCCAGCATGCCGAGATCGGCGGACCATTGCAGCGCCAGCATGACGCTCAGCACTGACCAGACGAGGGCCGTCGTACGAGTGAACAGCGTCTGCTTTGGTTTATTGCTCGGATCGGCCATCGGGGTCACGTCGGAATTGCTTGCCGGGACATGCGCAAGCTCTCGGTCAGATCAGTGAGACGTTGCCGCCGGCATGGCGTTCGAGCCGTCCGGCGAGGTCGAGCTCCAACAGCACCATGAACACTTGAGCGGGATGCAGGCCGGTGTGGCGGATGATCTCGTCGACTGCTACCGGCGTCGGGCCGAGCGCCTCGACGACGCGGTCGCGGTCGTCCTCGCGCGGCGGCGGCGTTGCCGAAAAGTCGGGCGGCTCTTCGAGCGGCGATGTCCTTGGCGTCCAGGCGCCGACCAGCGGCGCGATCGCGCTGGTGATATCGGCGGCCTCGGTGACAAGGGTGGCGCCGTCCTTGAGCAGGCCATTGGTGCCGGCGGCGCGCGGATCGAGCGGCGAACCGGGAACGGCGAAAACCAGCCGGCCCATCTCGCCGGCGAGGCGGGCGCTGATCAGCGAGCCGGAGCGCTGCGCCGCCTCGACCACCACCAATCCCAATGCAGCACCGGCGACGAGCCGGTTGCGGCGGGGAAAATCCTGTGCGCGCGGCTGCCAGCCAAACGGCATTTCGGAAATGATGGCGCCGCCACGCTCGGCGATCTCGTCGCACAGGCCGGCATTTTCGGGCGGGTAGGGCAAATCGAGGCCGCCGGCGAGCACGCCGATCGTCCCGGTCGAAAGGCTGCCCTGGTGCGCGGCCGTATCAACGCCGCGCGCCAGGCCGGAGACAATGCCATAGCCGTCGCGGCCGAGATCCGCCGCCAGCATCCGCGCCATCTTGATGCCGGCCAGCGATGCGTTGCGAGCGCCGACGATGGCGACCGCTGGCAAGCGGAACACCGCACTGTTGCCCCTGACCGCGAGCAGCGGCGGCGGATGATCCATGCTCTTCATCAGCGGCGGATAGTCCGCCTCGCCGATGCCGACAAAGCGGGCGCCCGCACGCCTGGCTGCCTCCAGCTCCGCCTCGGCCTCGGCAATGGACGGAATGCGGGCGATTTTTTTGGCGCCACCCGAAATCATCAGCTCCGGCAGCATCGATAACGCTGCTTCGGCCGAACCGAACCGGTTGATCAGGTCGCGAAAGGAAGCCGGGCCGACATTCGGCGTACGGATCAGACGAAGCCAACTCAGCCGCTGCCGGTCGCTGAGGCGCGGCCCGGAATTGGGCTCGCTCACTCCTTGGCCCCGATCTTACCCTCGGTGCCGGCAAGCAGCCGCGCAATGTTGGCGCGGTGCTTTACGATGACGATGAGGCTCATCGCCGCGAAAAGCCCGGCAATCTGCGGCGTGCTCAGGAGATACAGGGCCACGGGCACGACGACCGCTGCCGTCAGTGCCGCAAGCGAGGAGAAGCGGAACAGGAAGGCCACCGCCAGCCAGACGACGGCGAAGATCAGCGCCACCTGCCAGGCAAGGGCGATCAGCACGCCAAGGTACGTGGCGACACCCTTGCCGCCCTTGAAGCCGAGCCAGACCGGAAAGAGATGGCCTAAAAACGCGCCGAAGCCGGCCCAAAGTCCGAGCTCGGGCGCAAAGCGGCCTGCGATCAACACCGCCGCGGTGCCCTTCAGCGCATCGAGCAGCAGCGTGGCCGCGGCCAAGCCCTTGTTGCCGGTGCGCAGCACATTGGTGGCGCCGATGTTGCCGGAGCCGATGTTGCGCACGTCGCCGAGGCCGGCGGCACGGGTGATCAGCAGGCCAAACGGGATCGAGCCGAGAAGATAGCCGAACACCAATGCCAAGACGGGACTGTAAACCATTGTTCCCCCGAACTTTCCTTGGCCGAGCGGATTTGAAGACGTGACGGCCGCTCCGTCCTACGCCGAAAACACTGTGCGGCCCGCCACCATCGTTTGCAAGACCTTGCCTTGCAGCCGCGCGCCTTCGAAACAGGTGTTTTTCGAGCGCGAGCGGATGCCGCTCTCGCTGACGACCCATGGCTCGTCCAGATCGACGAGCGCAAGATCGGCCAATGCCCCCGGTTTCAGCGTGCCGCCGGGCAGGCCGAACAATCTTGCCGGCGCGGTCGACAGTGTCTCGACCAGCCGGAGCAGCGTCGCGTCGCCATTGTGATAGAGCCGCAGCGCTGCGCCCAGCAGCGTTTCCAGCCCGATGGCGCCGGCCGCGGCATCGGCAAAGGGCAGGCGCTTGGTGTCGACGTCTTGCGGGTCGTGGGAGGAGACGATGAGGTCGATGGTGCCGTCCTTGATCGCTTCGATCATCGCCAGCCGATCTTCTTCAGCGCGCAGCGGCGGCGTCAGCCGGAAGAAGGTGCGGTACTCGCCGACATCGTTCTCGTTGAGCGACAAATTGTGGATCGACACGCCTGATGTGACGTTGGCGCCATCGGCTTTCGCGCGTGCTACCGCGTTTGCCGCCATAGCCGTCGAAATCTTGGCAGCGTGATAGGCGCCGCCGGTCAGCCGAGCCAACGCGAGATCGCGGTCCAGGGGAATCGATTCGGCTTCGCGCGGAATGCCGGCAAGGCCAAGCCAGCTTGCGTAAAGGCCTTCGTTCATGACGCCGGCCGAGGCGAGATCGGCGTCCTGGGTTTCATGCGCGATGACGCCGCCGAAATCGCGCGCATAGGTCAGCGCGCGGCGCATCACCAGCGCGCTGGCAATAGAATGGCGGCCGTCGGTGAAGGCGACCGCGCCGGCCTCGCGCAGCAGGCCGAATTCGGTCATCTCGCGGCCTTCCAGCCCCTTGGTGATCGCTGCCGCCGGAAAGATGTTGACGATTGCAGTGTCCTTGGCGGTGCGCAGCACGAACTCGACCAATGCGACATTGTCGATCACCGGGTCGGTATCGGGCATCATGACGACTGAGGTGACGCCGCCGGCCGCCGCAGCGATGCTCGCCGAAGCAATGGTCTCGCGGTGTTCGCCGCCCGGTTCGCCGATGAAGACACGCGCATCGATCAATCCGGGGATGATAGTCTTGCCGGCGCAGTCGATGATCGTGGCGCCTTCGGGCGCGCCCTGGTTCAAGGCCGCCTTGCCGGCCGCAACGATTTTGCGGCCTTCGACCATGACGGTACCGACCTCATCAATGCCGCGCGACGGGTCGACGATGCGGGCTCGGCTGAAGACCGCTATGCTCATGCGCCGCGGCCCTCGTGGTTTCGACGGGGATCGAGCAGTGCTTCCATCACCGCCATACGTACGGCGACGCCCATCTCAACCTGTTCCTGGATGACGCTTTGCGGGCCGTCGGCGATCTCGGAGGCGATCTCGACGCCGCGGTTCATCGGGCCTGGATGCATGACCAGCGCGCCGTCCTTGGCTGCTTTCAGCTTCTCGGCGTCGAGGCCGAAATAGTGGAAATATTCGCGCACCGACGGTACGAAAGCGCCTTCCATGCGTTCGCGCTGCAGGCGCAGCATCATCACCACGTCGGCGTCCTTCAGACCCTCGGCCATCGAGCGGGTGACGATGACGCCCATCTTCTCGATGCCGGCGGGCAAAAGCGTCGAAGGGGCGACGACCCTGACCTGGGTACCAAGCGCGTTGAGCAGGATGATGTTGGAGCGCGCCACGCGCGAATGCAGGATGTCGCCGCAGATCGCCACGATCAGCTTTGACAGCGGACCCTTGGCGCGGCGGATGGTCAGTGCGTCGAGCAGCGCCTGGGTAGGGTGCTCATGGGCGCCGTCGCCGGCATTGACCACCGAGCAGCCGACTTTTTGGGCAAGAAGTGCTGCCGCACCGGCCGATTGATGGCGGATGATCAATATGTCGGGACGCATGGCGTTCAGCGTCATCGCCGTATCGATCAGCGTTTCGCCCTTTTTCACCGAAGAGCTCGCTACGGACATGTTCATGACGTCGGCGCCGAGCCGTTTGCCGGCCAGCTCGAACGACGATTGCGTCCGGGTCGAGGCTTCGTAGAAGAGATTGATCTGAGTGCGGCCGCGCAGCGTCGATGTCTTCTTGTCCGACTGCCGCGAGATGGCAACGGCCCGGTCCGCCCGGTCGAGCAGTAGCTCGATATCGGCGGGGGAAAGATCGCGGATGCCCAGAAGATGGCGGTGGGGATAAAGTGGCAGGGACGATGCGTCGGTCATCTCAAGTCGCTGCTATAGGGGGGAGGCCTCGCGGCTGCAAGCACCGGCTTGGGATTGGATTGGTTCTCCCCGGTATTTTCGTCGCGCGCCGCTGGCCATAGGCTATAAACCGCCTTGGCTTTGGATTCGCAGCCTTCAGGTGATAAGGACGAAGCGTGACTGACGACGTGACCAACCAGCCGCCGCCGCTGGCCGGCGGCAACGCCTGGCGGGGCGATCCGTTGCTGATCCAGCTTGCCGAGCGCTTTTCCGATCCGGTCCGCAAGGACCTCGACGGGCTTGGTCGTTTCGTTCTGACCCATGAGGCGCAGGAACTGGCCCGTCTTGCCAATGTCGAGACGCCGAAGCTCAGGACCCATGATCGCCAGGGCCGGCGCATCGACCAGGTCGAGTTCCATCCCGCCTATCACGCGCTGATGCGCCGCTCTGTTGCCAACGGGCTGCATTCGTCGGTCTGGGAGAATGGCGACGCCGAGATCGGCCGTCGCCACCAGGTGCGTGCCGCGCGCTTTTATCTCACGGCTGAGCTCGAGACCGGGCATCTCTGCCCGATCACCATGACCAGCGCTTCGCTGGCAGCGCTGATGGCCAGCCCGAAGCTGTTTCGCGAATGGGCGCCTCGGGTGACGACGCGGAAATACGATCAAAGCCAAAAGCCTCCGGTCGAAAAAGCCGGGCTGACGCTCGGCATGGGCATGACCGAGAAGCAAGGCGGCACCGATGTCCGTGCCAACGTCACCAGGGCCGAGCGCGCCGGCAGCGGGTTTTATCGCCTGACCGGCCACAAATGGTTCATGTCGGCGCCGATGTCGGATGCCTTCCTGGTGCTCGGACAGGTGCCGGAGGGACTGTCGTGCTTTCTCGTGCCCCGCTTGCTCGGCGACGGATCCGGCAACGGCTTCCGTTTTCAACGGCTGAAGGACAAGCTCGGCAATCGATCCAATGCCTCGTCGGAGGTGGAATTCGTCAATGCCATCGGCGAGATGGTCGGCGAGCCCGGCGCCGGCGTGAAGACGATCATGGACATGGTGACCCTGACGCGGCTCGACTGTGCCGTCGCCTCGTCGGCGATCATGCGGGCCGGACTGGCCGAGGCTGTCCACCACACGCGCCACCGCAAGGTGTTTGGAACCAATCTGATCGAGCAGCCGCTGATGCAGCGTGTGCTGGCCGATATGGCGCTGGACGTTGCCGCCGCTACCGCGCTGTCGTTCCGGCTGGCGCGCTCCTTCGACGAGGCGGCCGGCGACCGCGGCGAGGCGGCCTTCGCCCGCGCCATGACGCCGGTCGTCAAATACTGGGTCTGCAAGATCGCGCCGCCGCTGCTCTATGAAGCAATGGAGTGCCTCGGCGGCAACGGCTATGTCGAAGAGGGGCCGCTCGCCCGCTACTATCGCGAAGCTCCGGTCAACGCGATCTGGGAAGGTTCAGGCAACGTCATGGCGCTTGACGTGCTACGTGTGCTGGGGCGTGCACCCGGCCTGTTCGATGACGTGCTGTCCGGCATCGACCGCGATCTCGGTGCAGGCGGACGCGGCACCGTCGGCGTGCTCAAGGCGGCAATGCAGGTCGCGGCTACCGACGAGGGCTCGGCGCGGCTGTTGACCGAGCAATTGGCATTGTCGGCGGCGGCGGCAGAGCTTCGCAGGCTGGGGGCAGGGCGGATCGCCGACGCCTTCGTCGAAACGCGCCTCGCCGGCCAGTGGCGCAATACCTATGGCATGATCGATTCGCGCCATGATGCGCGCATGATCATCGATACGCTCTACCCGCCGATCAACTAAGTGCCGTCGCCCAATTCGCTGCCGCTCTCGCGCCCCCTGTGGATGGCCGTTAACCTTAACGAATGGTTTCCATTGCGGCGACCGGTGGCAAAGCCCAGTGTTATGGTTAAGGCAAGGATTGTTCAGCTTGAGCGGCTTTGCCCTGCGAAGCAGGAGCGTCATGCGGCATATTCTGAGCTCTTTTCTGGCATTGCATTGGGCGGCCGTTTTCGCCCTGCTGGCGTTCATCTGCATCGACGGAAATCGAGGCGTCGCGACGGCCCTTGGCGTGCTCGGCGTTCCCGTCCAGAACACTCGATTTGCCGATCTCGAAAACGCTGTCGTCGTGGCGCCGCTCGCCGTGGCACTGCTTGTCGTCGCGGTGCTGTTCTGCTGGGCCTTTGTTGAAGCACTGACCAGCGACGCGACCAACCCGGACCCCGCCGACAGCGTCGTGCGGATCGCCTTCATCTCCGCCTTGGGCGTGCTGTCGCTGATAGTCATCGGCGGCGCCGCGCAAGGCATTAATGGGCTGTTCATGGTTGTCGCGGTGCAATTGGCGGCACTTCTGGCGTCCTATGTCGCGATGCTCGCCGAGCGGCGGTCGGCCGTTGCCGCGGCAGTTCCAGGAACCGGCGAAATCCGAGCGGCCGCCCATGTCATGGCCAAGGCAGCGGCGCATAATTCCTCGCTTGCCCGCATTTCCGGCCGGCTGGATTCGAGGGATGACCGCTAATGCGCACCTTGTTCGCGCTGTGGGCGGGTCCGCTCCTCTTATTTTGGGGCTGGTTCTTTCTGTCGCTCAACGACATCAATTTCGGCTATGTCATGCTGAGCCGCCAATTGCACGATCTCGTCTTCCAGCTCTATGGACAGATGCTGGGCGTTGATCCCGCGCTCATTCCGGGCATGGTGGCGAAAGCTTGCGTATTCGACGGGCTGCTGCTGATGGCGTTCTGGGCATTTCGCCGCCGCAAGGCAATTGGCGGCTGGATCACGGCGATGCGCAACCGCTATTTCGACCAGGCATCGACGCCGAGCGCCTGAAGGCGGTCGAGAACGCCCTGCAGGATAAAAGCGGCCGCCGCCGAATCGATCTTGCCGGCGCGCTTCTTGCGGGAAAAATCCATCTCGATCAGCGTCCGCTCGACCGCCACCGTCGACAGCCTTTCGTCCCAAAAGACGAACGGCAGATCGGTCAATCCAGCCATATTGCGCACGAAAGCGCGGGATTTTTGGGCGCGCGGGCCTTCCGAGCCGTCCATGTTGATGGGGAGGCCGATCACCGCGGCGCCGGCATTTTCCTTCTGTAGCAGAGCGAGCAGCACTGCGGCATCGAGCGAGAATTTCCTGCGCATGATGACAGGGCGCGGGTGCGCGAAGGACAAGCCGCGGTCGGAAACCGCCACGCCGATCGTCTTGTCGCCGAGGTCGAGACCGGCCAGGGTTTTGCCGCCGCCTAGCCGGGCCGGCAACTCCTCGATGGTGATGATGCCCAACGGCTTTTCCTTTGACCGCGACGCCGCACGTCCTATACGCGCAAAGCGTGCGTGGCACTTTAATTTCGCCGTCGGCGTTCTATCCTCTACCGAAACAAAAATCGAGGAAAGCATTGATGAGACTGACCTGGTACGGACATTCGGCATTCCGAATCGAAATCGAAGGCGCGAAAATCCTGATCGACCCCTATCTAGTCGGCAACCCGTCGTGGACGGGCGGCTGGGAAGGGCCGGCCGAAGGGATCACGCATGTCTTGCTTACCCATGGCCACAGCGACCACATCAGCGGCGCCATCGAAGTGCTCAAGAAAAGCGGCGCGATGCTGGTCGCCAATTTCGAGATTTGCATGTACCTGGTCGGCAAGGGCGTCGGTGACAAGCAGATCAATCCCGGCAATATCGGTGGTACGGTCGATTGCGGCGGCTTCACCACCACCTTCGTTCAGGCCCTGCACTCATCGTCCTTTCCGGGCGAGGGCGGCCAGAATACCTATCTCGGCAATCCGGGCGGGCTCGTCCTGCACTTCCCCGAGGACAAGACGCTTTATCATATGGGCGACACCGACATCTTTTCCGACATGGCGCTGATCAACGAGTTGCATGAACCGAAGATCGGCATCGTGCCGATCGGCGACCGCTTCACCATGGGTGGGGCGGTGGCAGCCCTTGCCTGCCTGCGTTTCTTCAAGTTCGAGACGGTCGTTCCCGCTCACTTCGGCACGTTTCCGATGATCGACCAGACCGCCGACAAATTCGTGGCCGGGCTGGACGGATCGGGCGTGAAAGTGGCGTTGCCGAAGATCGGCAAGACGATTACGCTGTAAAGAAAGCCGATCCGGAACGATACGATGCGCTTGAGAAATTCTCTTTGCATTTCCATGCTGGTTGCCGCGTCGCCGGCGCTGGCGGCGGAGGATTTCATCGAGGGCATCTATCTGCAATCGGAGGATCTCTGCGCGCAGGCCAAAAAGGATACGCTGCAGACGGTGATCGAGGGCGGCAATATCGTGCTGTCTGCAAATGGCCTGGAAAGCATCGAATATAACTGTGAGTTCCTGCAGATCACCAAAGCGACTCGCTCGCCAAGCTGGGCGGTGACCGCCATATGCCAGGAACCGGGCTACGTCTTTCCCGATGTTCTCTCACTGACACAGATGAGCCCGAAGCAGATCGACCTGGTATCGGTTCGGCCTGCCGCCGACGAAGGCGAGCAGAGCGGCAACGGCGGCAGTTATTTCCTCTGCGACGGCGTCGCGATGCCATAGGGCAGTTGTCGGCACGATGCATGTTGCGCGGCACGCGCCGCGCCGCTATAGCGCTGGTTTTCCCCGAGGCACAAACATGTCCGTTGATATAAAAACCGTGAAGCGCGTCGCGCATCTTGCCCGTATTGCGGTGAGCGAGGAGGATGCAGAGCGCATGACCGGCGAATTGAACGCCATTTTGGGCTTTGTCGAGCAATTGAACGAGGTCGATGTTTCCAGCGTCGAGCCGATGACCTCGGTCACGCCGATGGCAATGAAAAAGCGCCAGGACGGCGTCACTGACGGCGGCAAGGCAGCCGACATCGTCGCCAACGCGCCGGCGACCGAAGAGAATTTCTTCCTTGTGCCGAAGGTCGTGGAGTAGCTGGCCGATGGCAATCGAGATCGCCGCGGAGACGCCGCTGCAGGACGATGTGCGTGGGCTGGTCGAGGAGCTCAACGCCACATTGCTGGAGCTGACGCCGCCGGAGCATTGCTACCATTTGACGGTCGAGCAGATGGCGGACGGCGACACGACCGTCTTCATCGCCCGCGATAACGGTCTTGCCATCGGTTGCGGCGCACTGAAGCGCCACGATACTGTCGTCGGCGAGGTCAAGCGCATGTATACGCGACCTTCGCATCGCGGCCGCAAGATCGGCGCGAAGATTGTCGAGCGAATCGAGGCGCTGGCGCGCCAAGAAGGGCTTAAGCGTCTGGTGCTGGAGACGGGGGACCGTCATCCCGCCGCCTGGACCGTCTACGAACGCGCCGGATTTTCTCGCTGCCGTCCGGTGCTGAATTATCCCGATTCCGAGTGGTCGGTGTTTTACGAAAAGAGCCTTGCCTGATGAGCGATCTGACCCAGCTGACGATTTCGCAGGCCCGCGCCAAATTGCGCTCCAGGGAGATCACTGCCACCGAAATCACCGAGGCTTATCTATCGGCGATCGAGCGAGCCAATCCGGCGCTCAACGCCTATGTCGTGGTCACCGACGACAAGGCGCGGGACATGGCCAAGTCCTCCGACGCGAAACTAGCCAAGGGCGAGGGCGGGCCGCTTGAGGGTATCCCGCTCGGCATCAAGGATCTGTTCGGCACCGAAGGCGTCCACACCCAGGCCTGCAGCCATGTGCTAGACGGCTTCAAGCCGCGCTACGAATCGACTGTCACCGCCAATCTGTGGGCGGATGGCGCCGTCATGCTCGGCAAGCTCAACATGGACGAGTTCGCCATGGGCTCGTCCAACGAGACCTCGTATTACGGGCCCGTCATCAACCCGTGGCGGCGTTCGCGCCTCGACACGGTGGTGATGCCGACGACGCATCAGGGCGAGGGCGGCTTCGTTTCGGCCGGCGGCACCAGGACCGCGCGCACGTTGGACAATGCCCAATTGGTGCCGGGCGGTTCGTCCGGTGGCTCGGCATCAGCCGTCTCGGCTTTCCTGTGCGCCGGCGCCACCGCCACCGATACCGGCGGCTCGATCCGCCAGCCCGCTGCCCTCACCGGCACGGTCGGCATCAAGCCGACCTATGGCCGCTGCTCGCGCTGGGGCATCGTCGCCTTCGCCTCGTCGCTCGACCAGGCCGGGCCGATCGCGCGCGACGTCCGCGACGCCGCGATCCTGCTGAAGTCGATGGCTTCGGTCGACCCGAAGGACACGACCTCCGTCGACCTGCCGGTGCCGGATTACGAGGCGGCGATCGGCCGCCCGATCAGGGGCATGAAGGTCGGCATCCCCAAGGAATACCGTGTCGACGGCATGCCCGCGGAGATCGAGGCGCTGTGGCAGAAAGGCATTGCCTGGCTGAGGGATGCCGGCGCCGAGATCGTCGATATCTCGCTGCCGCACACGAAATACGCGCTGCCGGCCTATTACATTGTGGCGCCCGCCGAAGCTTCGTCCAACCTCGCCCGTTACGACGGCGTCCGCTATGGGTTGCGCGTGCCCGGCAAGGACATTGTCGAAATGTATGAAAAGACCCGCGCCGCCGGCTTCGGGCGCGAGGTCAAGCGCCGTATCATGATCGGCACCTATGTGCTTTCCGCCGGCTATTACGATGCCTACTATCTGCAGGCGCAGAAGGTTCGAACCCTGATCAAACGTGACTTCGAAAATGTGTTTGCCGCAGGCGTCGACGTCATTCTGACGCCGGCAACGCCGTCCGCCGCCTTTGGCATCGCCGACGAGGACATGGCAGCCGACCCGGTCAAAATGTATCTCAACGACATCTTTACGGTGACGGTGAACATGGCCGGCCTGCCCGGCATAGCGGTCCCGGCTGGGCTCGACGCCAAGGGGCTGCCGCTCGGCCTGCAGCTAATCGGCCGGCCCTTCGACGAGGAAACGCTGTTCCAGACCGCCCACGTCATCGAACAGGCGGCCGGCACATTTCAGCCGGAAAAATGGTGGTAGGATCGTTTCTCATCTGAGGGGGTGAGGGATGTTCTTCTATGTCTCCAAGATTCTCTGGTTCTTCGTCCAGCCGTTGAATCTCACGATCTTCCTGCTGCTGGCGGGGCTGGTCGCGGCGATGTTCGGTCGGCGACGGTTGGCGACCGCCGGCAGCGCTCTTGCCTTCCTCATTCTGGCGGTTTCGACATGGAGCCCGCTCGGCCCCATGATGCTCAATCGGCTGGAGGAACGCTTCCCCAGGCCGCCGCTGCCGGAAAAGGTTGACGGTATCGTGGTGCTTGGCGGCAGTCTGGATGGCGCCGTCAATCTGGTGCGTGGTGGCTATGAAATGAACTCCAGCGGCGACCGGATGGTCGAGGCGGCCGTGCTGGCGCGGCGGTTTCCGATAGCGAAAGTCGTTATCTCCGGTGGCAGCATCGAAACGTTCCGCGGCGGCGAAGGCGATGCAGATACCGCGCCGCGTCTTTTTGCCGCTTTCGGCGTCGCGGCCGATCGGCTGATCCTCGAGAACAAATCCCGCAACACCTACGAGAATGCTGTCTTTACCAAGGAACTGGTGACGCCGAAACCGGGCGAGACCTGGTTGCTGGTGACCTCGGCCTTCCACATGCCACGCGCCAAGGCGCTGTTCGACAAAGCCGGCTTTTCGACCGTTCCGTGGCCAGTCGACTATCGCACCTCCGGTAGGGAAGGCATCACCACGTTCCCCTATCCCGGCGACTGGCTGGAGGTCACCACTGTTGCGATCCGCGAATGGATAGGGCTCATCGCCTATTGGCTGTCGGGCCGCATCGATCGGCCTTTTCCCGGGCCGGGCGGCTGACCGAGCACCGCCTGCCGCGCCGCCGAGAAAAATTGGCGGCGCACCAGTACCGCCAGTAGCAGCAGCGTCGATAGCACGAAAACGGTGGGATCGACGAACCAGCCGAGATAACCAATCGAGAAGAACACGCCGCGCAGGCCCGAATTGAAATGCTTCCCGGCCAGCATGTTCATGCGCGCGGCACGCCAGACTGCCGTTTCGGTGACCGGATTGCGCGACGCCTCGCCATGCGGAATCGGCACGGCGCCGATCAGGATCGAGCAATAATTGAATAGCCGGTAAGCCCAGCCGAACTTGAAGAAGGAAAAGGCCAGGATCAGCACCAGCCCGAACACCTTCGTCTGGAAGGCCGCGCGTGAGGACGTGGCGCCAAACGGCAGGTCGCTCAGCACGGTCAGAACCTGATCGGAGGCGCCGAGCAGGGCAAAACAGCCGCCGATGGCAATCAGCGAACTGGAGGCAAAGAAGGCGGTTCCCTGTTGCAGGCCGCTCATGATGGCGGTGTCGACGATGCGGATCTCGCGTTCGGCCATGGTCCGCATCCAGGCCTCACGCTGCACGTTCATCGCCCTCGTCAGCGACATGCGGCTGACCAGCATTCCGTCGGCGGCGAGCGTATGCAGCACCCACGCGGCAAGGAAGAACCCCAGCGCCGCAAGGTCGGCCATCGATAGATGAAAGGAATCGCTCATGCGTTGCTTTTACCACAGGCCGAGGGGACGCTTCGATGGTCGAAGCTGGAATGTCGCTGCCGGAGCAAACAAGGTCGGCAGGCGCAGCGCCGCGATCTTCAAAACAGCGGAAAACATCATGGCAGTTCCTATATGTAGACCTCAACAGGGTCCCAGGAGAAAACGCCCACGTGTTCCTTTCGGTTTTCGACCTGTTCAAGATCGGCATCGGCCCATCGAGTTCGCACACGATGGGGCCGATGACGGCTGCGCGGCGGTTTCTCGATGAGATTGCGGGAGACGACTGGCCGCGCCCGGCCGGCGCCAAGGTCGACCGCATCGCGGCCAGCCTGCATGGCTCGCTCGCCTACACCGGCATCGGCCATGGCTCCGATCGTGCCGTGGTGCTCGGCCTCGCCGGCCAGACGCCGCAGATGGTGGATCCCGACCAGGCGGACGGCATCGTCGCTCGCATCGCCGCCGAGAAGCGGATTTCGCCGCCTGGCCATCCGTCCTATCGTTTCGACCCGGGAACGGATCTTGTGCTGGATCGCAAGACGCCGCTGCCGGGTCACGCCAATGGCATGGCCTTCTCTGCCTATGATGCCGGCGACCGGTTGCTGCTGAGGCGGGTCTACTATTCGATCGGCGGCGGCTTCGTAGTGTCCGAGGAAGAACTGCAGCGGCTGAAGGCAAGGGGCTCGGCGACAACAGAGGGCAAGAAGGTTCCGTATCCGTTCAAGAATGCCGTCGAAATGCTGTCCCTGGCAGCGAGAAGCGGGCTTTCCATTGCCGAGATGAAGCGCGTCAACGAGGAGACGCAGATGTCGCGCGAGGAGCTCGACGCCGGTCTCGACGGCATCTGGAGCGCCATGAAGGGGTGCATCGAGCGCGGCCTGTCGCAAGACGGCATCATGCCGGGCGGACTGAAGGTGCGCCGTCGTGCCCGGATGCTGCACGACAAGCTGCAAGAGCAATGGCAGCAGAACCGGCCCAACCCGCTGCTCGCCAATGACTGGCTGTCGATCTATGCGATGGCGGTCAACGAGGAGAACGCTGCCGGCGGCCGTGTCGTCACCGCGCCAACGAATGGGGCGGCCGGCACTCTGCCCGCGGTGCTGCGCTACTGGCTGCATTTCCATCCCGAAGCCGACCAGCCCAGCATCCGCGATTTCCTGCTGACGGCGGCGGCGGTGGGCGGCATCATCAAAACCAATGCTTCGATCTCGGGGGCGGAAGTCGGTTGCCAGGGCGAGGTCGGTTCGGCTTCGGCAATGGCTGCGGCGGGACTGTGCGCCGTCATGGGCGGCACACCCGAGCAGGTCGAGAACGCCGCCGAAATCGCGCTGGAACATCATCTCGGCATGACCTGCGATCCGGTCGGCGGCCTGGTGCAGGTGCCGTGCATCGAGCGCAACGCGCTTGGCGCCGTCAAGGCGGTGACCGCCGCTTCGCTGGCCATCAAGGGCGATGGCGTTCATTTCGTGCCGCTCGATGCCGCGATCGAGACGATGCGCCAGACCGGCCTCGACATGAACGAAAAGTACAAGGAAACCAGCCTTGGCGGATTGGCCGTCAATGTCGTGGAGTGCTGAGCGCCAATCTGGCGGCCTGGACCACCACTGTGGAGAAGTCGATCAGGCCGTTGACGCGTTCGCGTGCTGGACTAAACCTTAAACGATGTCTCTCAATCTCATAAAGCTTTGCGTCGGCTGTGACAGCGTCGAGGATCTGGAAGAGTGGATTGCCTTCCGTCTCGACGAGCGGCGCCGCGCCGGCGAACCGGCCGAGCACTACCACACCACCCGCATGGTGCCGACACGCGGCGCCGAGATTACCGACGGCGGCTCGCTCTACTGGGTGATCAAGGGCAATGTTCAATGCCGCCAGCTGATCACCGAAATCCGGCCCTTTACCGATGACGAGGGTATCGGCCGTTGCCATCTGATCCTCGATCCCGAGGTCGTGCGCACCGACTGGCAACCGCGCCGTGCATTCCAGGGGTGGCGCTACCTGAAGCCGGCGGACGCGCCGGCCGATCTCGGCAAGGGCAAAGCCGGGCTGATCGAGATGCCGCCGAAGCTCAGGCGTGAGCTTGCCGATCTCGGCCTGCTCTGACGCCGAGAACCGCGACGCCAAGACCACCAGGCGAAGCGCTTGTCCGCAGTTGCCATCATCACCGGTCCTCCAGGTCGCCTCATCTGGGCTTGCAAGCCGGGGAACAACGCCACATCTTGAATGTCATGAGCGACAAGAAGCAGCCCGTGCCTGCAAAGGCAAATCCTGCGCCGGTCGAGTCTCAATCGAGCACCGGCGAGATCGACGCGTTTCTCCGTCAGGCAAGAACGCTCGCTGCATCCGCCACCGGTTCAGGCAGGCTGATCCTGTCCCTCGACGCGACGATGAGCCGCCAGCCGACCTGGGATCTCGCCTGTGCGCTGCAGGCCGAGATGTTCGACGCCGTCGGCAAGACCGGGGCGCTCAAGGTTCAACTTGTCTATTTTCGCGGCCTTGGCGAGTGCCGCTCCTCCGCATTCGTCCCCGATACCGAAGCTCTGAAGCAGTTGATGACGCGGATCGAATGCCGCAGCGGCCATACCCAAATCGGCAAGGTGCTCGCCCATGCGCTGAAACAGACGGCGGCGGCCAAGGTCAACGCGCTGGTCTATATCGGCGACGCGATGGAAGAAAACATAGATGATCTGGCCGAAAAGGCCGGCAGCCTCGGTCTGCACGGCGTTCCTGTCTTCGTCTTTCAGGAGGGCCATGATGCCGCCGCGGAAAAGGCGTTCAAGGAAATTGCGCGGCTGTCGAAAGGGGCCTGGTTCCGGTTCGATCGGCGGGCTGCCGCAACCTTGGCCGGCCTGCTTTCGTCCGTCGCCGTGTTTGCGACCGGCGGCCTGAAAGCACTGGAGGCCCGGGGCAGGCCGGAGGACCGGCTGATGATCGAGCATCTGAGGGGCGGCGGAAACTGATGGGCGCAATTATCGCTTTTGTAGCATTGCTTCTGGTGTTTCTCGGCACGGTCACTGTCTTCCTGCGCGCCGATCCGGCCAAGCTTGCAGGCGGCATGAGGACGCTTGGACCTGTGCTGCTCGGGCTGATTGGCGTCGCCGTGCTGCTGGTCGGGCGCGAGGGTATCGGCGGCTTGATCCTGTCGGCTGCGCTCGCCTGGTACGGCTCCATGCGCATGAATCGGCCGGCAGCAAAACTGGCACCAGGCAAGCGTTCGACAGTTCGTACAGCGGCGCTTGAGATGGAACTCGATCACGATACCGGCGGCCTCGAAGGCCTCGTGCTGGCTGGGCGCCATGAAGGCAAGATGCTTGGCTCGATGGGGCTTGCCGAATTGCAGCAACTCTATCGCGAACTCTCCGGCGATCCGGAGAGCCGCCAATTGCTAGAGACGTATCTTGACGGCAGATTTCCCATCTGGCGCAAAGACGCTGATGCGAATGGTGGCGAAGGGCTGGGTGTTGCGCCAGGTTCTGGCGCCATGACTAAGGAGGAGGCCTACAAGATCCTTGGTCTTGAAGCGGGGGCTGCCGCGGCGGATGTCCGCAAGGCGCACCGCCGCCTGATGCAGCGCCTGCACCCCGATATCGGTGGCACGTCTTTCCTGGCGGCGCGGATCAATGAAGCCAAGGACGTCTTGCTCTCCAATCACAACTAGTCTCCTTCGACGCAGAACTTTCGGGAAAGATATCGTTTCGCGCGCCGCTTACTGCTGGACGGCGTAGCACTCGATCTTCTTCTTTTTCAAAGCGTTGCAGGCCTTCCAGGCAGCGGTCTTCGAACCGAAACCACCGAACCGGGCGCGGTAGTAGGTGACACCGTCCTTGTCGAAGGCGACGGTGAAACCGGAGGCATCGGCCAGAACGGAGGGCGCCTGCTTCGTCGCCTTGTCGAGGAAAGCCTTCGCTTCGGCCTGATTTGGCGAAGAGGCGACCTGTATTGCCCAGCCGGATGGCACTGACGCCGTGCTGACCGGATCGACCTCTGCCGCCGGTTCGGCATAGGCTGCGGCGACCCGGGCTGTCGCCACGTCGTCCACCGTCGACACAGCCGTCGTCTTGACCCTCTTGGCCTGAACGACCGGAGTGGTTTCTTCAACGACGGGCGCATTTTCCTCGACAAGGGAGGCAACGGCATCGTCGTCCGGCTTACTGTCCGGTGTCGGCGCGTCATGCTTCGGTAGAAGCACCTTGGCCAAGGCTGAAATCGGATTGCCGCCACCAGCCTTGGCAATCAGCACGCCGCCGCCGCGCGACGACGCCTTCGGCATGTAGGCATTGATCAACCCGGCCATCTGGCTGTCGCGGCTGCCGCCGGACCTGCCGCCCATGACCACCGCTACGATGCGCCGATCGCCATCCGAGACCGAGGAGACCAGATTGTAACCGGAGGCGCGGGTGTAACCGGTCTTGATGCCGTCGACGCCCTTGATACGTCCGAGCAGACGGTTGTGGCCGTTGATACGCTGCCGCCCATAAAGAAAGGAGCGTTGCGAGAAATAGCCGTAATATTGCGGAAAATGCTCTCTCAGGGCGATGCCGAGCATCGCCATGTCGCGCGCGGTCGTGAACTGGCCGGGATCAGGCAAGCCGTTGGCGTTGCGGAAAACGGTTCCCCTCATGCCCAGCGCCCGCGCCTTGGCGGTCATCATGCGGGCGAAATTGGCTTCATTGCCGCCGAGCATCTCGCCAAGCGCCGTTGCGGAATCGTTTGCCGATTTGGTCACCATCGACAGGATCGCGGTCTCGACCGTGACCGAGCCGCCCCGCTTGACGCCGAGCTTCGTCGGCGGTTCGGCAGCGGCATTGGCCGAGAACACGACCGGGGAATTCTCGCTGATCCTGCCCTTCGCCAATGCCTCGAACGTCAGATAGAGCGTCATCATCTTGGTAAGCGACGCCGGATAGCGCCGGCCATCGGCGTCCGACGAATAAAGCACCTTGCCGGTCTTGGCATCGATGACGATGGCCGCCGACTTGGCCGCCATGGATGAAGCCGCGTCCGCGACGACGAAGCTCATCGCCATAGCGAGGATCATGATCGTTTGGAGGGAGCCCGCGGATTTGGAAACGAAGCCCGACAACGCCTTACGCACTGATAGTTCCTTTGAATTTCCGTTGCCTTGGAGGCGGCAAAGGGTCCTGCCTCACCTCCGGCCACGCTAACGCGCGCAGCGTTACCAATCCGTTTATGGTAACCGCCGCGTTCACCGTTTTCTGCGGGATTGAGCTTCTCTTTATTCGAATCTTAGCGATTGCCGGCAGCTCACGATGCGCATTGCCGCGGAAATCTTGACTTTTTGTGCACTGCACAATATATTTACACGCATTGCACAACGCGGCCCGGACAAGGCGCGTCCATCGTCCAAAGGCAACCGTTCAAGGGAATGCGTGAAATGACCCAGACCTATGAAGATTTCAGCAAATACGGCAAGGAATTTGCCGACACCGGATTGAAGAGCTTTGCATCGCTGTCCAAGGGTGCGCAGGCTATCGCCGCCGAGGCGGGCGAGTACACCAAGAAAAGCTTCGAAGCCGGTAGCGCCGCTGTCGAGAAGCTCTTTTCCGCCAAGTCGCTGGACAAGGCGATCGAGATCCAGTCCGACTATGCCAAGCAGTCCTATGAGAGCTTCGTCACCGAGGCCACCAAGCTTGGCGATCTCTATGCCGAACTCGCCAAGGAAGCCTACAAGCCGTTCGAATCGATCGTCGCCAAGGCGAAGTAAATTCGACGAACGTTCCGAGCCGACCCTGGGCTCGCAAAGACAGACCCGGTCGCAAACGCGCGGCCGGGTTTTTTCATGCCAGCTCGAAATCGGGGCCTGCGGTCTTCACGATTTGAAAAATCGGTCAAGTTTGGCCACCTAGCCATATTGTCAGCTAAACAGAAGGGCTTAAAATCGTCCATCGAACACCTACATGTCGAGGATGCATGAGGATTCGAAAGAGGCAGGACTACGTGACTACAGGTTTGACTGCCACGAGCTACGTGGTGCGAATGCAGAACGGCAGCAACGGCAATGAGGCCGGTCGCGGCACGGCCGTCATCACGCGCACAAAAACCAAGACCAAGAAGCCCAGTCTGTATCGGGTCCTCATTCTTAACGACGACTACACACCCATGGAATTCGTGGTCCACGTGCTGGAGCGCTTTTTCCAGAAGGACCGCGAAGCCGCCACACGCATAATGCTTCATGTTCACAATCATGGGGTGGGCGAGTGCGGGGTCTATACATTCGAGGTGGCCGAGACCAAAGTGTCTCAGGTCATGGATTTCGCCCGACAGAATCAGCATCCGCTGCAATGCGTGATGGAGAAGAAGTGAGGTAACATGCCGGCTTTCTCCCAAGGCCTGGAAAAGGCGCTTCACCAAGCGCTGACGCTCGCCAATGAGCGGCACCATGAATATGCAACCCTTGAACATTTGCTGCTCGCCCTGATCGACGACACCGAGGCGGCCGCCGTCATGCGTGCCTGCAACGTCGATCTCGACGAGTTGAAGCATACGGTCCTCACCTATATCGACACCGAGCTCGACAACCTCGTCACCGGCTACGATGAAGATTCCAAGCCGACTGCCGGTTTCCAGCGCGTCATCCAGCGCGCGGTGATCCATGTGCAGTCGTCAGGCCGCGAGGAAGTGTCCGGCGCCAACGTGCTCGTCGCCATCTTCGCTGAGCGCGAGAGCCACGCCGCTTACTTCCTGCAGGAACAGCAGATGACCCGCTACGACGCGGTCAACTACATCTCGCATGGCATCGCCAAGCGCCCCGGCGCCTCCGAGACGCGGACGCCGCGCGGCGCCGACGACGAGCAAGGCAACCAGGGCGGGGCCGAGCCGCAAGAGGAAGGCGGCAAGAAGAAGCAGCAGCAGGACGCGCTGACTGCTTATTGCGTCAACCTGAACAACAAGGCCAAGGCCGGCAAGATCGATCCATTGATCGGTCGCGAGAGCGAGATCAACCGGACCATCCAGGTGCTGTGCCGCCGCTCCAAGAACAACCCGCTCTATGTCGGTGATCCCGGCGTCGGCAAGACGGCGATCGCCGAAGGCCTCGCCAAGCGCATCGTCGAGGGCGACGTTCCCGAAGTGCTGCACAATGCCACCATCTTCGCGCTCGACATGGGCACGCTGCTGGCCGGCACCCGATATCGCGGCGATTTCGAGGAGCGGCTGAAGCAGGTCGTCAAGGAGCTCGAGGACTATCCCGGCGCCGTGCTGTTCATCGATGAAATCCACACCGTGATCGGGGCAGGGGCCACCTCCGGCGGCGCCATGGATGCATCGAACCTGTTGAAACCCGCATTGTCGTCAGGCGCCATCCGCTGCATCGGCTCGACCACCTACAAGGAGTTCCGCCAGTTCTTCGAGAAGGACCGCGCGCTGGTGCGGCGCTTCCAGAAGATCGACGTCAACGAGCCGACCGTCGAGGACGCCATCGAGATCATGAAGGGCCTCAAGCCCTATTTCGAGGAGTTCCACAAGGTCCGCTACACGAGCGAGGCGATCAAGGCTTCGGTCGAGCTCTCGGCGCGTTACATCAACGACCGCAAGCTGCCGGACAAGGCGATCGACGTGATCGACGAGACCGGCGCCTCGCAGATGCTGGTGCCGGAAGCCAAACGCAAGAAGACCATCGGCATCAAGGAGATCGAAGCGACGATCGCCACCATGGCACGCATCCCGCCGAAGACGGTTTCCGCCGACGACGAGAAGGTGCTGCAAGGCCTCGACATCGAGTTGAAGCGCGTCGTTTACGGCCAGGACACCGCAATCACAGCACTGACCTCGGCCATCAAGCTGGCGCGGGCCGGCCTGCGCGAACCGGAAAAGCCGATCGGCTCGTACCTGTTCTCGGGCCCGACCGGCGTCGGCAAGACGGAAGTGGCCAAGCAGCTCGCCGCCTCGCTTGGCGTGGAGCTGATCCGCTTCGACATGTCGGAATATATGGAACGCCACACCGTTTCGCGGCTGATCGGCGCGCCTCCCGGCTATGTCGGCTTCGACCAGGGCGGCCTTCTGACCGACGGCGTCGACCAGCATCCGCATTGCGTGCTGTTGCTGGACGAAGTCGAGAAGGCGCATCCGGACCTGTTCAACATCCTGTTGCAGGTCATGGATCACGGCAAGCTGACCGACCACAACGGCAAGCAAATAGACTTCCGCAACGTCATCCTGATCATGACCACCAATGCGGGTGCATCCGATGCGCAGCGCGCGGCGATCGGTTTCGGTTCGACGAAGCGCGAAGGCGACGATGTCGAGGCGATCAACCGGCTGTTCACGCCGGAGTTCCGCAACCGCCTCGATGCGATTATTCCGTTCGGCTCGCTGCCGGTGCCGGTCATCCATCAGGTGGTGCAGAAGTTCGTCATGCAGCTGGAAGCGCAGCTTTCCGAGCGTGGCGTGACCTTCGACTTGTCGCAGGATGCAATCGCATGGCTGGCCGACAAGGGCTATGACGAGCGCATGGGCGCCCGGCCGCTTGGCCGTGTCATCCAGGAGCACATCAAGAAGCCGCTAGCGGACGAGGTGCTGTTCGGCAAGCTCAAGAAGGGCGGCACGGTGCGTGTCACCGTCGAGAAGAAGGAAACCGGCGAGACCGGCCTGAAGCTCGAATCGCTCGCCGACGAGGCGCCGGTGAAGCCGAAGAAGGAAGAGCCGGACGACGTGCCGAAAGCCAAGAAGGCGGTGGCGAAGAAGCCCGCCGCGAAAAAGGCGGTGGCGCAGAAGCCGGAGCCGAAGGGCAAGGATGGCGGCAAGCGCAGCCTTGTGCCGCAACTGCCGCGCAAGAACTGACGAACAAGCCAGCAAAAAAAGCCCCGGAAACGGGGCTTTTTTTATGACACCTTCCGGTTAAGCACCCGGCGCCCGCCGGAGCGGTTTGCGCCGGTTCAGCTTGCCAGCGCTATCCGTATCTTGCCGGCGTTCTCGGCCAGGACTTCAGGCTTTTCCATCTGTCCGCTGTGCGGCTTCAAGGGAATGCCGTCGAAGCGCGGAATGACATGGACATGGAGGTGGAAGACGGTCTGGCCCGAAGCTGGTTCGTTGAACTGCAAGACCGTGACGCCATCGGCATCGAAGGCCTTCTTTACGGCCCGCGCAACTTTCTGGACGTGAACGAAGAGCGGGCCAAGCACCGCCGGATCCGCGTCGAGCAGGTTGCGCGACGGCGCTTTCGGCACCACCAGCGTGTGACCTTGTCCTTGCGGCATCACATCCATGAAGACGATGACCGCGTCATCCTCGTAGACGCGGTGCGAAGGGATTTCTCCGCGCAGGATTTTCGCGAAGATGTTGCTGCTGTCGTAGGTTGCTTCGGCCATGGCGCGCGCTCCGGTTCTTGGCTCGCTGTCTCGTGTAGCGAAGCTGTTCCGGGCGGGCAAGGACGATCGATCGACATCGGCCATGCCGGCCCGCGCGGCTGAGCGATTGGGTCTCGCTACCCTACTCCGCCAGGTCCTTGCGGAACGGGGTGTGCTCTTCCAGATATTCGCTCATCCGCTCGACTTCGCGGCGCTCGCGATGGAGGTAGTCGGCCACTGCATTGCGCAGACCTGGATGGGCGATGTAGTGCGCCGAATGCATCGTCACGGGCCGGTAGCCGCGCGCCAGCTTGTGCTCGCCCTGCGCACCGGCTTCAACCACCTTCAGCTTGCGCGAGATGGCGAAATCGATCGCCTGATGGTAGCAGACCTCGAAATGCAGGAATGGGTGGTCCTCGATGCAGCCCCAATTGCGGCCGTAGAGCGCGTCGGAACCGATGAAGTTGATGGCACCGGCAATGTAGCGCCCGTTGCGTTTGGCCATAATCAGCAGGATGTCGTCGGCCATGCGCTCGCCGATCAGCGAGAAGAAATCGCGGTTGAGGTAGGGCCGGCCCCATTTCCTGCTGCCGGTATCCATGTAGAACGCGAAAAAGTCGTCCCAGGCCTTTTCGGTCAGATCCTTGCCGGTCAGCCAGTCGATCGAGATGCCGTCGGCGAGCGCCTCGCGCCGCTCTTTCTTCATTGCCTTGCGCTTGCGCGAGGCTAACGTCGCGAGAAAATCGTCGTAGCTCGAAAAGCCTTCGTTGAAGAAGTGAAACTGCTGGTCGGTGCGATGCAGGAAGCCGGCCGCCGCCAATGTCTGGACGTCGTCCTCCGGCGCGAAAGTAACATGCGCGGAAGACACGCCGAGTTTATCCGTCACCGCCTTCAGGCCGGCCGCAAGACCGGCCTTGACGGTGTGGCTGTCCTCGCCCTTGCCGACCAACAGGCGAGGGCCGGTGACGGGCGTGAACGGCACCGCGCATTGCAGCTTCGGATAGTAGCGCCCGCCGGCGCGTTCGAATGCGTCTGACCAGCCATGGTCGAATACATATTCGCCCTGGCTGTGCGACTTCAGATAGCAGGCGACCGCCCCGAGCAGCTTGCCTCGCGCGGTTTCCAGCCGGAGGTGATGGCCTTGCCAGCCGGTGCGCCGAACAGCGCAGCCGGAATCTTCCAGCGCGCTCAAAAAAGCGAATGAAACAAGCGGGTTGTAGCCGTTTTCTGCATCGCCGCGCGTAGTGCCGCCGAGGCTGTCCCATTCAGCGCTGGTGAAGGCGCCGATGCCCGCGGCGATGCGGATCGACAGCTCCGCATTCGCCGTTTGTCTTTCGCAGTCGTCCCCTTGATCCATGAGGCTTACTTAAGCTCGCTGCGGACCCATACAAGCCCGCTCAGGCAAGCCGTACAAGATCGGGCTCGAATCCTTCGAACGTCATCTGGTCGGCATATTTGAAGGTCAGATCGACGGCAGGCTGGTCATGCACGGTCCAGGTGATCACCGGCATGCCGAGTGTCTCTCGCACGAAGGAGACGAACCGGTTCGGCAGGTCGCCGGCGGCGTAGGAGGTGAAGGCGATGTCATGCGCCAGCATGGCGAAATGCGCCTCGATCAGGTGGTTGTCGTTGCCGTAGGCGGTCAACCCGCCGGGTATGCCGGGTGCATATTTCGCGAACTCGCGGATCAGCCAATGGTCGAACGACATGATCGCGGTCTTGCCCTTGTATTGCTTGAGCATCTTGCCGACGCTTTCGACCAGGCCTTCGTCGTGCCCGGCAGCGCCTTTCAGTTCGACAACCATCGGCACACGGCCGTCGACCAGATCAAGCGCCTGCTGCAGCGTCGGCAAATGGTCGGCGGTGCCGCCGACCTTCAGCGCCGTGATCTCGGCAGCCGTACGCTGCCAAACGAAGCCGTCCTTGCCGGTCAGCCGCCGCAGATCGCCATCGTGGATGATGACGGGGACGCCGTCGGATGACAGGTGCACATCGCATTCGATCGCGTAGCCGCGCTCGGCTGCCGCAGCGAAAGCGGAAAGCGTGTTCTCCCAGCGCGTCTTGTTCATGTCGTGGAGGCCGCGATGGGCGACGGGCCGGGCAGTCAGCCAGGAAAGATCGGTCATGGTCGCGGTCCCGGTCATTCGACTTCGAAGATCGCTTCGATTTCCACTGCGGCATTAAGCGGCAGGGAGGCGGTCCCGACGGCGGAGCGAGCGTGCTTGCCGCAATCGCCGAGCACGGCGACGAGAAAATCCGAGGCGCCGTTGGCAACCAGATGCTGTTCGACAAAATCCGGTGCCGAGGCGACGAAGACGGTGATCTTCACCAAGCGACGGATTTTCTCGAGATCGCCAAGTGCCGCCTGGGCCTGCGCCAATATGTTGATCGCACAGTATTTTGCGGCTTCCTTGCCGGTCGCGGTGTCGACATCGCGGCCAAGCAGTCCGCTCGCCTGGAGCTTGCCCTCCTTGAGCGGCAACTGCCCGGCGGTGAACAGCAGATTGCCGGTCCTGCAATATGGCACGTAATTGGCGGCGGGCGCGGCGGCGACCGGCAGCGTCACGCCGAGTTCGCTTAGCCGCTTTTCGATTGTTTCGCTCATGCTATTTCCCTATTGCTTGAAGGCGCCGCGCAGGCCGGGCCGAAATTGCTATTTTTGCCTCGCTTCCGCCACGACTTTTTTTAAGCTGGACCATCTTTCCATGCGGCCTGCCATTAGCCGCGATGATCGGAGCACCCCATGCGCGCAACGCGCCTCGCATTCAACGCCGTCCTCCTGACAGCGGCTTCCTGGGCGGCTCCCGCTTTTGCGGTGCCTGCGCTGCAGGCGCATCGTGCTGTTTACGACATTTCGCTCGACAAGGCCTCCGATCGCTCCGGCATTACTGGCATCACCGGCCGCATGGTCTACGAGTTCAACGGCTCGCCTTGCGAGGGCTATACGGTAAAGTTCCGTTTGGTGACCCAGATCGTAACCAACGACAACACTAGGCTGACCGACCAGCAGATGACCACCTTCGAGGATGCCGAGGGCAAGACCTTCTCCTTCGTGAACAAATCCTTTGTCGACCAGAACCTCGACAAGGAGGTCAAGGGTACCGCAACGAAGGAGGCCAATGGTCTCAAGGTCGATATCGACAAGCCCGAAAAGAGCAGCCTGGAACTCGCGCCGACCCAGTTCCCGACCCAGCAAATGGTCGAAATGATCGGCAAGGCGGAAAAGGGCGAGCGGTTCTACGAAACCAACCTGTTCGACGGCTCTGAGGACGCCAACAAGGTGGTGACCACCACCGTCGTCGTCGGCAAGCAAGCCGATGCCGACAACACCGATCCGGAAGCGCCGGCGCTGGCCAAGCTCGCCACCGACAAATACTGGCCGGTCGACATCGCCTATTTCGACGATGCCGACAAAGGCGGCGAGGAGGTGCCGGAATACCGGATCAGCTTCAAGCTGCACGAGAACGGCATCACGCGCGATCTCGTGATGGACTATGGCGAGTTCTCGATGACGGGCAAACTGGTCAATCTGTCGCTGTTCGATCAGCCAAAGACCTGCCCGTCGAAATAGGCTCGAACCAACGACAAGCCGCCGGCGCTATCCGGGATAGTAGCGCTTGATCTTGCGGGGCATGTCGCATCGACTTGAGCATGCCGCAATTGCCTATCAACGTCTTACGACGGTAAGCGCCGTGGGGGGAGCAGGTTGAGCAGGATCGACGTTTTTGTGGCGCCGCGGCCCAATGCGACGCTGATCAAGGCCATGACATTCGTCAACCGGATTGTCATGCTGCACGGCATTCCGGGGCTTCGCGACCTGTTGCCATTCAACCGTCTGGCCGGTTTGCGCGGCGTCGCCAATGTCCGCCACATCGATTTTCCGGAGGATGACCGGCAAAGGCTGAAGGCTTGTTGCGGTGCGGGCAAGGCGACGTTCATCACACCCAACCATCCCGAATTCTTTACCGACTGGATGATCGACAAGGAGGTCGTGTCGCGGGTAAGCCCGCTGGCGGCATCCTGGGCCACGCATGGCGTCGTCAATGGGCTTGGCCGGCTGATGCAGAAATTCTGGCTGGCCAACAATCTGATCGCGCAAATCCCGGGCAATAGCGCGGCGGCCAAGGAACATTCGGTGGCCTGGGCGCTGAAAGGGCACGGCGTGCTCCTGCATCCCGAAGGCGGTGTCGGCTGGCATGCCAACATCGTTGCCCCGCTGCTGCCAGGCGCGGTCGAAATGGGGTTCGAAGCGCTGAAGCGCGGCCGCCTGATGGATCCGGATTTCAAGGTTTGGATCGCGCCCGTGATCTGGAAGCTCGCTTTTACGGGGAATGTCGAGGCAGCGCTGGCAAAGGAATGCGCCTATGTCGAGCACAGCCTGAAGATCGAACGCCGTGCCGCCGATACGCTGCCGGAGCGCGTCCATCATATCTACGCGACGCTAGTATCGCGCGACGAGGCTGCAAATGGCCTGCGGCCTGATGAGCGGGCTTCATATGCCACACGTCAGAAGGATCTGCTGACCGAACTCGGCCGTCGCCTTGCCGAACTTGTTTCGCTCGAAGCCGGCACGCTCGACAATGCCGAGCTTTTGCGCCGGTCGCGGCGCTGGCTGCGGGAAAACACGGACGGCACCGGAAGCCAAAAGCAGGTCCGAACGCTGGCAGATACGATCCAGCGCCTGCAGCGTGTCGGGCCGTGGGCTTCGGCCAATCCGCGCATCACGCAGGAGGAGATCGCCGAACATTTGAAGCGGATCCGCAACGATTATTGCAAGGGTACACTGCGCGATACGATCAACCGTTTCGTGCCGCAGCCGGCCGGCCCACGCCGCGCCCATATCCGGGTACCGGAGCCGCTAGGCTTGCACGCCTATCAAGGCTCCGTCGAGGAGGCGCTCGCCGAACTGCACGACCGCATGCAGGCGACCATCACCAACACCATGGCGCAACTCGAGGCCGGCGGCGGCTTCATTTTCTACGCCAATCCCTTCTATCATCGTTAGCGGCGTGTTGGTCGGCGCAAGATGAAGGAGTGCGGCAAGCCTCATGGCGGTCTATGTCGATGCGGCGATCTGGAAATGGGTCGGCCACCGCTGGTGTCATCTGCTGGCAGACGATACCGACGAGCTGCATCGCTTCGCCGGGCAGCTCGGCATCAAGCGCTCGTCCTACCAAGGGCCGCCGAAGACATCGGCGCCACATTATGACATAACCGGGTTCGAGCGCGACCGCGCGGTGCGGTTAGGCGCCATCGAATGCAGCCGCGACGAGATCGTCGCTGTTTTCCGGCGTGTGCGGGTGCCGAAGGGAAAGATGCGACGATGACACCGGTGCGCTGATCGCCGCACGCTGAGCCGCACGACGCCACAGCGCTTGCGTTTGTCGCGCTTCCCCTCTATATGCGCGCTCATTCCACACACGGACTTTGGTGTCTGCCCGGGAGAAATCCGGCTGAAACCTCCGGTGGCGTTCGAGGACAAAGTCCAAAAATGCCTGTGTCCGTGGAGGCTAACCGGAAAGGAAATAAGAAATGGCTCTGCCTGATTTCAGCATGCGCCAGCTATTGGAAGCTGGCATTCACTTCGGCCACCAGACCCACCGCTGGAACCCGAAAATGGCGCCCTATATCTACGGCGCCCGCAACAACATCCACATCATCGACCTCTCGCAGACGGTGCCTTTGCTGCACCAGGCGCTGAAGCAGGTTTCCGACACTGTTGCCAAGGGCGGCCGCGTGCTGTTCGTCGGCACCAAGCGCCAGGCCTCCGACATCGTCGCCGATGCCGCGCAGCGTTCGGCCCAGTACTATGTCAACTCGCGCTGGCTCGGCGGCATGCTGACCAACTGGAAGACGATCTCGAATTCCATCCAGCGCCTGCGCAAGCTCGACGAAATGCTGGCCGGCGAGGCTCAGGGCCTGACCAAGAAGGAGCGCCTCAACCTCGATCGCGAGCGTGAGAAGCTCGACAAGGCGCTGGGCGGCATCAAGGATATGGGTTCGACGCCCGATTTGATGTTCGTGATCGACACCAACAAGGAAGCGATCGCCATTCTCGAGGCCAAGCGTCTCGGCATCCCGGTCGTTGCCATCATCGATTCCAACTGCGACCCGGACAAGATCGACTTCCCGATCCCCGGCAACGACGACGCGGCCCGCGCCATCCAGCTCTATTGCGATCTGATCGCCAAGGCAGCTATCGACGGCATCGCCCGTCAGCAGGGCGCGCTCGGTGTCGATATCGGCGCATCGGTCGAGGCTCCGGTCGAGCCGGCGCTCGATCAGACCCCGGCCGCCGAGAGCCCGGCTGCCCAGACCCCGGAAGCATAGTAGCGAAGGCCGGCTGCGGCCTTCATCTTTCCAATATGTTGGCGCGGTAAGCGCCACCGGCACCAGGCGCATCATCGAAAATCGATGGTGCGTCGTCAGTGCATTTAGACAAAGAGGCGACAATGAGCATTTCGGCTGCACAGGTCAAAGAACTCCGCGACTTGACCGGCGCGGGCATGATGGACTGCAAGGCGGCGTTGAATGAGACCAACGGCAACATGGAAGAAGCCATCGACTGGCTGCGCAAGAAGGGCATTTCCAAGGCCGACAAGAAGGCTGGCCGTACCGCTGCCGAAGGCCTGATCGGTGTCGATTCCGGCGTCCGCGAGGCAGCGATCGTCGAGGTCAATTCCGAGACGGATTTCGTTGCGCGCAATGCTGCGTTCCAGGAGATCGTCGCCAATGTCGCGAAGGTTGCGCTCGCCCATGGCGGCAAGACCGAGGCCGTTGCCGCTGCTCCCTATCCGGGCTCGGGCAAGTCGGTCACTGAGACCATCAAGGACGCCGTCGGCACCATCGGCGAGAATCTGGGCTTCCGCCGCTCGGCCAAGCTCACCGTCGAGCACGGCGCTGTCGCAACCTACGTTCACAATGCGGTCGCCGACGGCCTTGGCAAGCTCGGCGTGCTGGTGGCCATCGAGACGACGGGCAACGCGCATGCCGCGAACGCCTTCGCCCGCCAGGTTGCCATGCATGTCGCTGCCACCAATCCGATGGCCTTGACCACCGAAGAGCTCGATCCGGTCGCGGTGGAGCGCGAGAAGGCGATCTTCGCCGACCAGGCGCGCCAGTCCGGCAAGCCGGAAGCGATCATCGAGAAGATGGTCGAGGGCCGTTTGCGCAAGTTCTACGAAGAGGTCGTGCTGCTCAAGCAGGCTTTCGTGCTCAATCCCGACATCACCGTCGAGAAGGCGCTGAAGGATGCCGAAAGCGAGATCGGCGCGCCAGCCAAAATCGCTGCCTATCTGCGCTTCGCGCTCGGTGAGGGCATCGAGAAGGAAGAGACCGATTTCGCGGCGGAAGTCGCGGCAGCGGTCAAGAAGTAAACTATCCGCTCGAAAGGCTTTTTCGGCCGGGTGTCCGCGAGGATGCCCGGCCGATTTCTTGTGCGGTGTCGATGAAGGCGCGGAGCTTCGGGGCCATCGCGGCGCGGCGCGGGAAATAGAGGAACAGTCCCGGTTCCTCGATCGATGCCTCGCCAAGGACTTCGACCAGCCGGCCTGCTTCGATGTCGGGCTTGACAAGCGGCTCGAACAGATAGGCGAGGCCGATGCCGGCAAGCGCCATGTCCCTTGCCGACAGCGGATCGCTGACGACCACGCTGCCGCGTGTCTCGACGCTGATATCCTTGCCCTGGTCTGACAGATCCCAGCGATAGAGCGCACGTGATCGCAACAGCCGATATCCGATGCAGTTGCGGGTGGAGAGATCAGCAATTGTTCGCGGCTTTCCGTGGCGGCCGACATAGGCCGGAGAGGCGACAATGGTCGTCCGGAACGGCTGAGTCAGTCGCACCGTCACCATATCCTCGGCGATCATCTCGCCCAGCCGGATGCCGGCGTCGAAACCCTCGCCGACGATATCGCTCAGACGTTCGTCGGTGACGATCTCCACCGTCACGTCAGGGTAACGCTCCGCCATCGCCGTTAGGATGGGCATCAGCGCCAGAGGCAGCGACAAACGCGGCGCGTTGATCCTGAGCAGTCCGCTTGCCCGGCCTTTGACCGAGCGGATGCGTTCGATCCGGTCGGCAATGTCTTCCAACGCCGGCTCCGCCGCAGCGACAAGCGCGGTGCCAGTCTCGGTCAGCGAGACGCTGCGCGTGGTGCGGGCAAACAACGGCTGGCCGATTCGCTCCTCTACCAGCCGCACCGCATGGCTGACCGCTGACGGGCTCATGCCGAGCTCGGCGGCCGCCGACGCGAAGCCGCCACGCCGCGCGACGGCAACGATTATAGGTAGGTGGCTAAGCAGATCGCGGTCCATTCATGCATGATATCGCATAGTCCATTCGGATAATGCAATCTTATCGGCGGGGAAAGGAGGGCGCATCTTTGGCTGCATCACACGGCAATCGCCGAGCAGCCAAGGAGACGTCTAATGACCGACCTCGATTCCGAACGAACCCGCAATCTCGAGACCGTGCGTAAATTCTTTGATCTGATGCACCGCAAGGACATTGAGGCATGGGGCGACCTTTGGGCTGAAGATGGCCGTATCCTTGTCTTCTACCCGCCGGCAGGATTTGGAAACAGCATCGATGGCAAGGCCGCGATCCTGGCGGCCTTCCGAGGCCTCTTCGGTAATTTCGAATCCTTCGATTCGCAGCTGACAGCCATCTATCCGGCAGCGGATTCGGACGCGATCGTCGTTGAGTACAAGAACCGCGCGGTGCTGATCGGCGGCACTGAGTACACCAACAACAATATCGCGATTTTCCGCTTCAAGAGGGGTCTGATCAGCGCCTACCACGATTATTTCGATCCGCGCCGGTTCCAGGTGGTGGTCGATGCGCTGGCCAAGGCCTGACTGCGTATCCCAGGCAAGACCTCAATCCCGCTTTTCAAATTTTAGGAGAAAATCCATGACCATGTCCTACTACACGCTCGGCAACAGCGGACTGCGTGTCACCCGCCTGGCGCTCGGCACCATGACGTTCGGCACGGAATGGGGCTGGGGTGCGGAGAAGGAAACCGCGCGCGCGCTGATCGATGCCTATGTCGAAGCCGGTGGCAATTTCTTCGACACCGCCGATCTCTATACCGGTGGCACGGCCGAAACCTGGCTCGGCGAATTCATCGCCGAGCGTGGGCTGCGCGACAAGGCGGTGATCAGTACCAAATTCACCTACAACGCCGAACCGGGCAACCCGAACGCCGGGGGCAACGGCCGCAAGAACATCCTGCGGGCGGTAGACGGTTCGCTGAAGCGGCTAGGCACCGACTATATCGACCTCTACATCCTCCATACCTGGGACAGGCTGACACCACCGGAGGAGGTGATGCGGACGCTGGACGATCTGGTGCGCGCCGGAAAGATCCGGCATGTCGGTCTGTCCGACGTGCCGGCGTGGTACGCAAGCCGGGCGCAGGCGGTCGCAGAGCATCGCGGCTATGAACCGGTTTCGGCGCTTCAGCTCGAATATTCGCTGGCCGAGCGCAACATCGAGCACGAATTCGTGCCGTTCGGCACGCGCTATGGCGCCGGAATCATGGTCTGGAGTCCATTGGCCAGCGGCCTGCTCAGCGGAAAATACCGTTTCGATACAATCGTCAAGGATGGTGGCCGGCTGGAGACAATGCGTGGTTCGACCAATCCCGGTTTCCAGAAATTCACCGATCGCAACTGGCAAATCGTGGCCGAATTGGAGACGGTTGCCGGCCAGCTCGGCCGCAGCATGGCCCAGGTCGCCCTGAACTGGACGGCAAACAGGCCAGGCGTTGCGTCCGTCATCGTCGGCGCCACCAGGCTTGACCAGCTCAAGGACAATCTCGGCGCGCTTGATTTCGACATTCCCGAGGATCTTCGGGCACGGCTCGATGAGGTTAGCCGGCCGGTCACGCCCTTTCCGTACTCGTTCTTCGGCCCTGAAATACAAGGCGGCCTGACCGGTGGGCAGGCGGTTGGCGGTAAGCCGGCAAGTTATCTGCCGGACCTGCTCATGCAAGGCACTTTTGCCGGCGTGAGCTGACGGCTATCCCGGTCCACGATCTCAACTTTCCGGCTCGGGGGGCGGCGCGCCAACCCCGCGCCCGGCTGCTTTACAACACACCCAGTATAGAGGCGGGCCGCCAACACGCGCACCCACCCGAAACCCAGCGAACAACATGCAGTTTAAACA
>NZ_JAMYRY010000025.1:0-94127 GCF_040321655.1 Mesorhizobium sp. M0306
CCGACGGCGAGGTTGACCCGGCACGGGGTGCTCGTCGCATATCCTGATTCCGCTGTCGCATGAACCCCACGACTTCGCTTAGCGAAGCCGAAGTTGATCTCTGCCATCTACAAGGTCGAAGCATCAACCCCGCATATTTGTGTCGTAAGCTGACGTGCCGCGAATACGCCTTTTTCGGTTGGCGGGCTTTATGGCGGACGCGCAACCTATTCTTGTATTTTTATCAACGTAAACAATGTCGTATGGCGGAGAGGGAGGGATTCGAACTCCGCGCTTGGAAAAGCGTCCCTCGGCGGTATCCCTCTACCGACTCGAACCGCGACCGTTTCTTAGGTCGCGCCTACCGTTTTGCACGCCCTCCCCTGCCCGGCCGTGGCGGAAGGTTGAACCAGTTGGGCGACTGCTAGGTTCCAGACTGGAGGTAAGGTCGGCTCGCTAAAAGCACGGCAGGTGGCATGCGGCACATGCGCGACAACGGCGGCGGAGGGTTTGAGAGGGCCGGAGCCCCGAAAGCTTTCGGCAGTTCGAACGATATAGTCGAACGGCCGAAATCGGGGCGCAAAGCTGCCATTCGGCACAAAGATAACAAATAGCATCGGCGATCGGCTGAAGCCGCTCCTTGTCAGTCTGCTGGCGAACCGCGTAACCGGGACAGATTTCCGGGCGAAGGGGTTTGCAGGCGAGCGCGTTCGTGATTCACCCTATGCGTGACGCTACCACCGACTGATTCGTTTGAAGGCTGTCGCTCGCGGAACTCCGCGGGTTGGTTACTGCGCTGATCGGCGAAGTGCGCGGTCCAAACATGGTTCGAAGTGGTCGATCGCAGGGCCGCGTCGCACGGTGCAGAAGGCCATGCATCGTTGATTATGCGCAAACTGCTATCGCGCGCCTAGTCGGAACTCGCGCATCGAACAGTACATCACGTCTTCCGTCCCCAGCGCACCGGCGGCCTCCCCGCTCGCAATCCAAATAGACGTCTTTCAGCTGTTTGATTGGCATGTCAGCGTGAGCGAACGCGAGGTCCTGAGCGTCAGAAGCCGACAATGAAGCCGGACTGATTGCGATCAGCACGGTGCCGAGCGTCACAGGCGCGAGGGACTTAACAACTGACATGATCATTTTGAGATCCTCCCCAGCTCCCGTCGGTCAACATTCAGTCCTTGGGGTCGCAGGTGTAGTGCCGTTCGAAGGTCCCGTCCGCGCGCCGCTGCTTGTCGAAGCCGCGATGTAAGGCTCGATCGCGCGCTCGTGGACCAGCCAAAGGGGATCTCGGCCGAGGCGTAGCCACTGCCGGCGGCCAACCGTTTCGGGATCGAGGCCGAAGCGATCCTGGTGCGCTCGATCGTCGTGCCGGCCGCGCCTGCCTCCGCATGACGGATGGCGCGGCTTCGCAAATCGCACATGATTTCGTCACGTGAGATGCCGATGTCGCCAAGAACGTCATCGGGTAAACGGCTCAACTGGTCCGTTGCCGACAAGAGAGCTTTTCGCTCGGCGCGGAGGCGTAACCACCTGCGAAATGGACCAATGGCGGCAGCATGAATTATAACCATGATCAGATCGTCCCTTCATTGATCTGAATTGACCGGTACGGAACGGCGCGAACGGCACTCCGGGCGAGAGCGTCAGCCGTCCGCGAGGCAAATTAGGCGTAGTGGTCGATGGATTGGTTTTGCCGCGGCGTGCCCATACGGCGGGCGGTGGCTGGCCCCGGGCCACGCATGTAATAAAGCTCCGGGCGGTAGCGCGGCGCGACGAATTTGCGAAACCCCGCAGCAAGTTTTGTGACGGGAGCCAAGAATTTCATGACTGTTCCCTTTCCCTTCGCCGGCTTGCACACGAGCCGGCGGGCCTGACGTGCAACAAGGATATGACAGTCGAACCAGGCTCGGCTGTGGGAATTCCCACACCGGGGAAAACATTGGCGAAATCCGCTCCCAGTTTGCATCCCGGAAAGCGGGGCCTGCGGCCATCAAATTTCCTTGGATAGGGAGTAAGGTGAAGTACACTTGATTGAACAAGAGACCGTTGTGACAGGCTCTCTGGCCTTCATCTCAAGACTTTGCGATGCCGACCTCGCCGCGCTGACCAAACGGTGGCACGAGCGCAGCTATCGACACAACGAGCTAATCATTTCCCACGGCGACACTGGTCGCGATGTCTTCTTCCTGCTGGAAGGACGGGCTCGCGTGACACTGGTTTCAGCGGACGGCAGGGAGATAGCGTATCGCGATGTCGAACCGGGTGACATTTTCGGGGAGCTCGGAGGCATTGACGGGATTGCACGCTCTGCCAGCGTAGTCGCGCTGGAGGCAACCCGCGCTGCACGGCTGTCCGGCACAGCATTCCGGGATATCGTGATGACCCACCCGACTTTTGCCTGGATGCTGCTTGAGCATCTGTCTGCCCAGCTCCGGCGCATGACCGAGCGGGTATTCGAATACAGCACTCTGGTCGTGCGAAAACGGCTGATCGTCGAGCTCCTGCATCGGGCGGAGAAAGCCGCACTCGTGGACGGCGAGGTGTCCATAAGCCCGGCACCGACGCATTCCGAGCTGGCGGCAACGATGAGCACGCACAGGGAAGCGGTCTCGCGCGAAATGAGCGACCTCGCCAAGAGAGGCCTGATCGAAAAGCGCGGCAGCAGGTTATTGCTGCATGACGTCTCGGCACTACGGGCGCTGGTCGACAAGAAGGAATAGCGAAGGCTGTCGCTGCGGCGGGGGCACCGCACGTTTCATACTCCTCGGCCGCAAGTGATTATTCCTTCCGGCAAACCGGGCAACCTAGCGTGCCAGCGCGCGGATCGGACTTTGATCGCTTCACCCCTTGCAAGAATCATGACTCGGCTTCTTGATGCGGGCACGGAACGTTATCCCCAGCCTGCTTGCAGACTTACAAGGGCGGATCGAAGGGTGAAGCCGCATGACGTTAAATACCAAATCTTCGTCAGCTCGACCTACGCCGATTTGGTGGACGAAAGACGGTCGGTCATCGAGTCCGTCTTAACCTCGGGCATATTCCTGTGGGGATGGAGGCATTCCAAGCCAGCGACGACACTCAATGGGATTACATTAAGCGGCGCATCGATGACAGCGACTACTACGTACTCATCGTAGCAGAGTGGTACGGCTCAGAGTTGAAGGGTAAGAGCTACACCCAGATGGAGTACGAGTACGCCGTCGCCCAAGGCGTGTCTACCGTGGCGTTTTTGCTCGAAGGCGGTGCTCGCAAGACGTGGGCCGCGGAAAAGGTCGAGTTCGAGAAAAAGGCCAAACTCGAGAGATTCCGAAAGCTGTATGAAAAGAAGCTCGTCAAATATTGGCGCAACAAGGACGATTTGGCGGGTAAGGTTGCGATGGCTATTAGACGTTATGACCGTGGTCTGAGCGGCGGCCCGCCCTTAGTCTTTGCAGCTGTTAAGCAAACGGGGGTTGCTCGGGAGTGCCGAGCCGAGCCCCAAGCGAAGAAAGGACGAGCCATGGAGCAAGATAACGTTTTTTACGTCGGTGTCGATGTGTCGAAAGCCAAGCATGCTGTTGCGATTGCCGAGGGCGGACGCGGTGGAGAGGTCCGGTATTTCGGCGAGGCGTTCCCCGCGCGTCGTCACCGGAACGTCGTAGCCGTGAAGCCGAACCGTGACGGTCCCGTCATCATGAACAAGCGTCACCTCGCCAGTCATCGTGATCGTGTCGCCTTCGGACAGTTTCGCCATCGGCATCGCCCTCGCAAAGGCCGCCGCTGAACTGGACGTGGAAAGCGCCATCATCGACGGTGAGATCGTCGTATTGAACGAGACTGGCCTGTCTGACTTCGGAGCCTTGCGGAAAGCCATCACCCGACGCCAGCACGACCTCTATTCGTCGCCTTCGATCTTCTGCATCTCAATGGTCACGACCTGCGCGACATGGCGCTGGAGGACCGCCGCGAGATCCTTGCCGAGATGATCCCGGACGGTGGCCGTATCCAATTCAGCCAGGCGCTTCCCGGCGAGGCTAAGGCGATCTTCCCACCTGATAGACCAGGCGGGGCTCGAAGGCATGGTGTCGAGGCGCAAGCACAGCAAATACCGGAGCGGCAATTGCGACTGGCTGATGGATTGACCCACGACCTCACCACCGATTTGGCAAGCTTTCCGGGGCTCGTTCTCGAAACGATTGCCATGATCCACCCTGAGCTTTCCAAGCTCAGAGCTCCGGGGGTTCGAGTCCATGTTATGAGCGCTTTACAAAAAATCTAATAGAATCAATTGCTTAAATTCATGTTTTGGTGGGCCCGGAGGGTGTTCATAAAGCGATAAAAATCAATTTCTTAGAGATCAGTGGGACTTCAGAGTATTCAAATCTTTTCCAATGTTTTTCGATGTTGTTGTCCCACTCAGAAGTGCCTCAGTCCACCAAGCCGACGCACTGAACGCCTCACTCGGAAGGGAGGTTTGCGCAAGGCGAAAGGAAGATCGCGTCGGTGTGCAGCCTTCCTGAGAAAGGTCGCGGTAGCGCCAACTGCTGACGCTCAGCGCGAAGACATCAATGTCCTGTTATGGGGCCGTCAGAGGACCGGCCGCTTCTCGCGCCAAGAAAGCGATAGCAGACATGCAACTAGGTGGTACAAAGTCTCTAGCGTGACCCTTTCGAGACATTTGCGTGCGGCATTTGCGTCTCGAAAGCGGTTCTTTAGTGCTACCAGCACCAACGACCGTCTGCGGTCGTTCAGAACACGGGTTACAGTCTCTAAACCGGATATTGGACCGGGCAGCCGCCGGAAATTGATCGAATGGAGGTGATCGCCTGTCAGGAGGCGTTCAAAAATGACCTACGACCGCGATCTTCATCGCGGCCGTTTTCATGGTGTCATTCCCGGCTATGCTGACAAGTTCTTTATGATCGGCAGCTTGCGGATCGTCTTGCCCGTCGCCGCCCGTAGCGCGTTGGCGACGGCCGGGCCGATCGGCGGCACACCCGGCTCGCCAACGCCCCTGGGCGGCTCGTCGGACGGCACAATGTGCACCTCGACGCGCGGCATCTGCTCGATCCTGAGCGGCATATAGGTGTCGTAGTTCTCTTGGTCTACGACACCGCCCGTCAGGGTCAGCTCCTCCTGGAGGATCGCGCCTAGGCCGAAGCCGATACCGCCCTCCATCTGAGCGCGGATCTGGTCAGGATTTATCGCGGTGCCGCAATCTACCGCGCAGACGACGCGGTCGACTTTGAAATCATTTCCATCGTTGAAGGTGATCTCCACCACCTCGGCGACATAGGTCGAGAGGCTTTCATGCAGGGCCACGCCGCGGAAACGGCCTTCCGGCAGAGGCTTGTCCCAGCCTGCCTTCTCAGCAGCCAATTTCAGCACGCCGGCATGCCGTGGATGGTGACCGAGCATCGACAAGCGGAAGTCGACCGGATCACGGTTCGCAGCGGCGGCGAGCTCATCGATCAGGGTTTCCATTGCGTAAGCGGTGTGGGTGGAGCCTACCGAACGCCACCACAGCACTGGGATGTTCACGTCCGTGGTGGTCAGCTCGACCTTCAGGTTCGGGATCGCATAGGGCAGGTTGGTGGCGCCCTCCACGGAGGTCGGATCGATGCCGTTCTCGATCATCGCCGCAAAGGGCGAACCGCCCGCGATCGATTGGCCCACGATGTGGTCATGGAGAGCGACGACATTGCCTTCCTTGTCGAGCCCCGCCTCGACTGCGTGCACATAGGTCGGCCGGTACCGCCCACCCCGCATGTCGTTCTCGCGGGTCCACTGCACCTTCACTGGCTTGCCGGGTCCCAGTGCACGCGCTGTGGAAACAGCTTCTATAATGAGATCTGCGTCCGAGACCGCTCGGCGGCCGAAGCTGCCGCCGGTCTTCATCACGTGCAGCCTCACCTTGTCCGGCGTGGTGCCGCCTACTTTAGCGGCAGCCGCCTGATAAAGGTCGGGCATCTGGTGTCCGCCCCACACGTCGATGGTGCCGTCTTCGTTGATTCGGGCGGCCGCGTTGAGTGGCTCGATCGAAGCATGGACAAGATAGGGGAATTCGTAGTGCCCTTGGATGACTTTCTCAGCACTGGCCAACGCTGCGGGAGTGTTACCGTCGTCGCGCGCGGTGGCCGCGCCCGGATCGTCTGCTGCCTTAGTGTATTCGGCCATGATCTCGGCCGTGCCGCGCCTTTCGGCCTTCTCTTCGTTCCAGGTCACCTCCACGAGATCGCGGCCCTTGAGCGCCGTCCACATGTCCCTGCCGACGACGGCAATGCCGCGCGGCGTCTGGACGACATCGACAATGCCGTCGAGTGCCTTGGCCTTGGAGGCGTCGAAGCTCTCGATCTCAGCGCCGAACTTCGGCGGATGGATCATAACGGCCGTATTGAGTCCATCCATCTTGAGGTCGATCGTGTAGGTCTGCGCGCCATTGGTCTTGCCGGCGGAATCGTAGCGCTTGAGGCTGTCCGATCCGATCTGGGCCCACTTGTCGCGCGGCTTTAGCGGCACGTCGTCGGGAACCGGCATTCCCGCTGCGGCTTCAGCCAGGTCACCGAAGCGCGCCTGCATCCCTGAGGCGTGCGACACGACCCCGGAAGCGACTGTGATCTCGCCGCCTGGCACGTCCCACCGCTGCGCCGCGGCCGCCACCAGCATGGCCCGTGCGGCAGCACCCGCCTTGCGGTAGCGCTCCCACGACGAGCTCATCGACGTGGAGCCACCGGTTCCCTGCGCGGCCCCGCCCCAGGCGAGATTGCCGTAGAGCGCGGTATTGCCATATCCGCCGACCACGTGGACCTGCGCCCAGGCGCCGTCGAGCTCTTCCATAACCAGGGTGGCGATGCCGAAATAGGAGCCTTGTCCCATCTCGAACTGCGACGAGTGGATGACGATTCGGTTCTCCGGTGTGATCTCGACATAGGTCTGGAAGGGGTTCGCCTGGACCGCTGCAGGCGTCGTTTGTGCGTTGGCGGGCGCGGCCATCATTAGCCGGTAGCCCACGGCGAAGCCCGCGGTGGTGACGGCCGTGCCGAGGAGGAACTGGCGCCGCGTGGGCCCCACGGCATTATGCTTCGGGAGAAACTGCAACATGCCTCAAGTCTCCAGCCGGTTGGCGGTCTCGTGGATGGCCGCGCGGATGCGATGATAGGTGGCGCAGCGGCAGAGATTGCCGCTCATCGCCGAATCAATATCATCGTCCGTCGGCTTCGGCGTCTCTGTCAGGAGGGCCACGGCCGACATGATCTGGCCAGACTGGCAATAGCCGCATTGAGGTACGTCGAACTCGGCCCACACGGCCTGGACCGTTTCGCCGATCTTGCCCGACACGCCCTCAATGGTGGTGATCGAGGCTCCTTCGATGTCGCCGACTGCGGTCTGGCACGAGCGCGTCGGCATGCCGTTAACGTGAACCGTGCAAGCGCCGCACTGGGCAAGGCCGCAACCGAATTTCGTTCCTGTGAGTCCGATGCCGTCACGGATCGCCCAGAGCAGCGGCATCTCTGGATCGACGTCGAGTGTTCGCGCCTCGCCATTGAGGGTAAAAGCGACCATGGCTTGCTCTCCTTGTCCTGAGCTGGCTATCTCGTTGCGCCTCCGCCCGGCTAGGAACCGGAATCTTCTTGCTGAGGCATAGCGACCACAGACTAGGATCGCGAAGCTCGAGCAACAAGCCGCTAGCTGGCAATCGCGAGATCGTGAAGTGGCTCGTGTCGAAAGGCTGGAGGCAACTGAATGTCATTTTTGGGCCCACCGGCCGGTCAGTTTCCGGCTCGATGACCTGGTTGGCAGTCATTCCGCTTCTAAGCCTAAACCCCAGACATGAACTGTAGCAGCATCATAAAAGACGACATCAAGCGGCGATTTTTCGTTGCGCTGCACCGCTAGCTCGTTCGCGTGGTTCATTATCCGCTGGTTATCCGCGGATGCTGGTTCACCATAGGTGCCAGAAACTTGCCACGCGCTATGCGGTTAAGGATGTGGTCGTCATTCGTAGCGAGCGAATGGCCGAAAATGAAGAAGCAATGGCTGGCGGTCTTCCCATTCGCGGTGAACTGCTTGAAGCCTTGGTACAGGTAGGCATTGTGACGGATCTTCGCCTTCTTCTGGGCGCTGGTGGGCTGATGAAGGGCGGCTTAGGGTCATGATTCCCGCTGCAATGACCGATGAGTCACAGACGCTGCATTTCGCGCTAGACCGCAACTGCGGTATTCTCGATCATACGCTCAGCCATCCTATTCGCACCTCGTTGCCGCCGTTCGCCGCACCTATCGATCGGAGGCCTTCCAGCCTCGCGATAGCCGCGCTATGTGGCTGCACACAACCTGACGACGAACAGGAGCAAGATTGGACATAGAAGCCAGCACAAGATCGCCCTCCCCCTGTCCTTGCTCGTTTTCATGCGAAAACAATCGAACTGAGTGCTGCGGGGATAGCGAGGTCGATTTGGCCCACTTCAGAGCGAAGTCGGCCATAAGCCATTGATATAATTTTGGTGGGCCCTGAGGGTGCTTGGAAAGTCAGAAATATCAAAGGCTATTCGACAGTGGGACTGTGTTGCGTTACTATGCTCTCCGGTCTTTTCCGGTTGATTTGTCCCACCCCTGATGCCGATTGCGGTCATTCGCCGCTGCCTTGGTCAATTCCCGATTCCACAAGCATCCGGTCCTGAGTGGGCAGACGGGCTTCCTAGTGGTAATTAGTCAGCGACACGTTGACCGTTCTCGTCACGCGGGTGAAATCTACGTTCGACCATATACGTCGTCGAAGCGAACGATATCATCCTCGCCGAGATAATCGCCGCTCTGCACTTCAATGATCACCAGGTCAATTCTGCCTGGGTTCTCCAGCCGATGCTTATGGCCGCAGGGGATGTAGGCTGATTCGTTTGTCGCCAGGAACAACTCCTGCTCGCCATTGACGATTTTCGCGGAGCCGCTGACCACGACCCAGTGCTCCGAACGATGATAGTGCATCTGCAGGCTCAGCCGCCGACCGGGCTTCACCTCGATGCGTTTGATCTTGAAGCGCTCGCCTTCCTCAAGAACCGTGTAGGTACCCCACGGCCGATGTACCGTGCTGTGGACCAGGTGAGCTTCATGTCCTGAAGCCTTGAGGCCCTCGAACAGCTTCTTGACGTCCTGAACGCGGTCGCGGGATGCGACGAGCAAAGCGTCCGGGGAATCGACGATCACCAGATCGCTGACACCGACCGTGCCGATGACGCGCTTGTCGGAGCTCACATAGCTGCCGGTCGTGTCGACCATATGCACATCGCCGCGGATCCTGTTCCCGCTTTCGTCGGGGGCGATCAAATCGGCCATTGCGTTCCAGGATCCGATGTCGTTCCAATCCATGTCGCAGGCAACCACGGCAAGTTTGTTCGTCTTCTCCATGACAGCGTGGTCGAGCGAGATTCGCGGGGCGGAGCCGAAATGCTCAGGCGCGAGTTCGATTTTGGCAAAGCCTTCGCCTTGACTGAAGCGGCCGTTCTCGTAGCTGTCGGAGACGGCCTGGATCACCGCGGGGCAATGCGATGCCATCTCGTCGAGCATGGTTTGTGCGCTAAAGCAGAAAATGCCGGCGTTCCAGAAGAAGCGCTTGGACGCGACATAGGCTTTGGCTGTGTCCAGATCCGGTTTTTCAACGAAACGGACGACTTTCTCACCATCCGCTTCGATATAGCCGAATGCCGTGTCCGGTCTGGTTGGGGTGATGCCCAATGTGGCGATCCGCCCGAGCTTCGCATGTTCGATGGCCCGGCACATGACGTCTAAAAATGCAGGCAGGTTGCCAACCATGTGATCGGCTGGGAAGACGCATAGAATCGCGTCAGGGCCTTGCGTTGCCTTGGCATGGATGGCGGCTGCCGCAACGGCTGCGGCCGTATCCCGGCCTTCAGGCTCGAGCAGAAAGGTGCGTGGCAGGACCACGGAATCTAGTTCGTCGAACTCGTCCTTGGTAAGGAAGAGGTGTTCCCCAGATGTCACGGCGACGAGTTCCACTACGCCCTTTATCGAACCGACGCGCAACACAGTGTGCTGCATCAGTGAATGCCCGTCTGCCACTTTGAGGAAAGGTTTAGGGTGCGATTGCCTTGAGGCGGGCCATAGCCGCGATCCGGCTCCGCCGCTGATGATGACGGGAACCACTTTCATATAACAACCTCGATTTCGTCTCTGGAGTGATTGCCCGCGCCCTTTCGAGCGTTAGCGTCACGATCGCCGTCGCTCTGGCTTGGTCTGCGGCCTCCGAGTAACAGCGAAGTTCTGGCGCGTTGCCGAACGGCCTCAGATGACGACGCTATCGGTATCGTACGACGCTTCCATGGCCTCGATGAGAAATGGACATTCAACTATGCCTGTTGGTTGCATCCGCCGAATTGTGCAGGTGACGGGTCTTAACTGAGACCAGAGATTCTTTGGCTGTCTTCTATCAAAATCAAACGACTTGGCTCCTTCAGATCGAACTCAATTACGCGTGGTACGAAAAGGCGTGCATATCGTGTAAAGGCGCTCGTCGGAGGAAACCGAATTACAGTATCGCAGCGCCCGAGAAGATACATCTCAACGAGGGCGGAAATTGCGCCGTCCATCCCAAGTGCTGCAGTGTGTAAGGGGCCGTCTTGATCGGATCGGAAATGCTTGGGGACGGTGAGAAGATCGGGAAACCTGGCCGACAGGTGATCCAGGATCTGCGCGCTGTCCGTGCACAAGAACAGCCGCACAGGCTTGGGGTGCGGTAACGCTTTAGCCTTATCAACCGCAGTGCACACTTGTCGAACGGCGAACTCCGGATCGGCCCAGTAGGGCGCATGGTCCATGATGTCTTCACCGTTACCATGTCGAACATGAACCCCGATGATGCTGTGCCCCTCAAAACATTGTTGGTAAATGGCATCTATGCGTGTTTGAATTTCAGACCGAGGCTTGACACTCTGGAAGACCTGCCGCTCGGCATCCTCATCGCAGCGCCACATCAAGCAAGCGTCACACACTACTGTGTTCGCTTCGACATCGTGTTCGGCCTGAAAGAGCTCGCCCAACTCGTCGCGCTCTTGGAAAATCTGCTCATCTGGGCGGTAAAGGCAGTCGATCGCTGGCCTATTCCACCACTCCGGGAAGAATGGACCCGGGAAGGAAAAGTCGTTGATCCGGTCGTCGCAAATAGCCGGTACGCCAGCGATGTCATTGATCGGTTCGAAGAACACCGGAAAGGCATTTGTGAAGGGTTGGTCGAGATAGCAGGACCCGCGCCAGTCGACGGCTAGCGTTCGTCCCGACCGCTGAGCGTAGCGCCAAGCGGCCGCCAGCGACCATAGACAATCACCGAACCCCGTACGCCTCTGAGAGACGACGAACCTGCGCTTTACCAATCCACTGACCTGCATTTTCGGAAATCTCGTTTCAGAGACGAGGTTGCATCTGGCTTGGGATCCCTTAATCGATACTAGTCGACCGTTACGCCGGGCGATTTGGTAGAGGCTGCGCGTGGGGCAGAAGAGCTCCCTCTGCACTGCCTATCCTTATCTCTGTGACGCTCGCAAATCTTGACGCCGGGTACTCCCGCTTCCGGTTAAATTCAGCGTTCTCTAATGCGCCGGGCGACATCTGTAAAATTGATTGCGTGGATGTGGCCCATCCATGTGTTGGATACTAAGGCATTCCTTGATGATGGGCCTCTGCTGACGCGAGGCCGCGCTTTGCTAAGCGAAACAGCCGTTCGAGGCAGTCCACAAAGTCCCTTTTTCAAGTCCAATTCTTAACTGCCTCAACGTAACATGTCATTTGCGGGCGTTTCCTGAAGGACGGATGTGCAGGACCCGCCAGCCGTCGAATGTCAGGCGCAGGCCATCCACGTCATTTATGGCCATCATGGCGTCCGGTCCCATCGAAAGATGCGACACGGCGCCCTCTGACGCTTTCAAGTGCGCCAACATGGCGCAACTCGTGTCGACCGGATAGCTTTCGATCCGGCCGGACTGAGCGACTGGCACGCGATGCTGTGCGACGACGGCCAGAGAGGAATTTTGGCGTCTGCAGCCATGTGGAGGATCGTTCCGACGGTTCTGCGGGTTCTCGGTGTCGGAGCCGACACCTGTGCGAACCCGCTCTCGTCCGTTTTCGACAGGCCGTTGAGGTTCATGACCCTGTTGTTCGCCGAGATCACCCGCCAGTTCAGCGATCCAGGTGAAGATCGGCACGCCTGTCGATGCGGCGATCATCGCCTCGGCCAGCGAAGATGATGAAGAGGGCCATTGGGTCAAGTACAAGCGCCGACCAGCGTTTCATTGCTTCAAAGCCCATTTCGGTGCCTACGCCGATACGGCCCTTGTCGAGGAGATCGCCGTCACGGCGCCCACACCGAGGACGGCAACGCCGTTCCTGATGCTCTGCCCGACAATCCCGGCGAAGTGTTTGCCGACAGCGCCTACCGAGGCAATCATCTCGGCGACGCGGTGCGCGCCAAGGGTGGAAGGCCGCGCATCGTCGCAACCGCTGTGGGGGCGCGACGAGGCCGAAAGCTCGACGCCTGGAACCAACCGATCCACAGAATTTGTACTCGGATCGAGAAGATCTTCGGCACCTGTAGCCGGATGCGATGGCGAGGGCTGGCAAAGGCGGCCGTTCAAATTCGCCGCACTGCGATCGCCTACAGTATGAAACACAGTTTGATGGTCGCCTCGTCCCCCCATCGTTGAAGCCCAGCTACCGTTTTCGGGCTAGCGCGCCCGAAATTCCTTGGAGGTCAATACGTAATGCCCTACCCGGCTTTTCGCCGCCGTCTCAAATGTGCGGTTCGCCCAAAGCCCCCGACTGCCACGAACTTTGTCTTCGCGCGGAGCGAAACCTCGCGCCCACGACTTTGTGCCGCCGATGTGCCGCGCTGCCCTGTCAAACAATCCATTTTGTGGATGCACCTCATCCAAACAATCGATTTCACTGATCAAAACAATTTCCATTAGAAGACGCTGAAGCAGGCAATGATTAAGATTACTTGGTTAGCGCAAGAGAGCGGTAAGGTGGAGTTGTCGGCTTGGACCCACATGCCCGCAATTTTATCTGGGAATGGCTACGTGCCCTGTTGGCGCAGGGCAAGACGATTCTACTGGCCACCCACTTCGTGGAAGAAGCGGAGCGGCTATGCAACCGACCTGCGTGCTTGAGAACGGACGTAGACTCCCAGGAGGGCGTCCTCACTCGCTGATTGATGAGCAAATCGGGTGCGACGTGATTGAAATCTATGTCGCTCACCCCGTGAGCTGAGTTCGGCACTCAGGCCGCATGTGCGACTTAGGCAGGTTAGCGGCGAGACTCTGTTTTGCTATGCCTCCAAGCAGGAGCAGGTGTGCTCGCTGGCTGACACTGTCAATGACGAGCTCCGCGCCGCATCTGTCGAAATCCTACCATAGGGTATGGGGCGGGCCGCAGTTTGCTGGCGGTGTGGCGAGCCGGAGTCGAAACTTCAACTATAATAGAGCAGGAAGAAAATGGGCGAGAACAGGAAAGTTGCTCTGGTTACGGGCATAACGGGACAGGATGGTGCCTATCTTACCCGTCTTCTGCTGGAAAAAGGCTACGTCGTTCATGGGATTAAGCGACGTTCCTCTTCCTTCAACACGGGTCGCATCGAAGACATCTACCAAGACCCGCACGATCCCGATCCGCGCCTAATTTTGCATTACGGTGACCTCACTGATGCGACCAATCTCATCCGAGTAGTTCAGGAATCCCAGCCAGACGAGATTTACAACTTGGCCGCTCAGAGCCATGTCCAGGTGTCGTTCGAAACGCCGGAATACACAGCAAACGCCGACGGTATCGGAACATTGCGACTTCTTGAGGCGATCCGCCTCCTCGGTCTGAAGGACAAGACCCGCTTCTATCAGGCCTCGACTTCAGAGCTCTACGGCCTCGTGCAATCCGTACCGCAGAACGAAACAACGCCCTTTTATCCGCGCAGCCCTTACGCCGCCGCCAAGCTCTACGCCTACTGGATCGTGGTCAACTATCGCGAGGCCTATGGTATCCATGCTTCCAACGGCATTCTCTTCAATCATGAAAGCCCACTGCGCGGCGAAACTTTTGTGACGCGCAAGATCACCCGCGCCGCCGCTGCTATCTACCTCGGCAAGCAGGACAAGCTTTATCTCGGCAATCTGGATGCTCAACGCGATTGGGGCCATGCGCGTGAGTACGTGCGTGGTATGTGGATGATGATGCAGCAGGATCAACCGGATGATTACGTGCTGGCGACGGGCAAGACGACCCCTGTCCGCCAATTCGTCGAATGGGTTTTCGAAGATGTCGGCGTCGAGCTCGAATGGCGTGGTGAGGGAGTCGACGAAAAGGGCTATGATGTCGAGACCGGCAGATGCCTAGTCCAGGTAGACCCACGCTACTTCCGCCCCACGGAAGTCGATCTTCTCCTGGGCGATGCCACCAAGGCGAAGGAGAAGCTCGGCTGGGTGCATGAGACATCCGTGCGCGAGCTCGCCGCGGAAATGGTGCGGGAAGACCTCAAGGTCATGCAGACATCGGTAATAATGAAGGAAGCATAACGTGCGATCTGAAGGGAAAAGCGGTGTGTGGGTCGCGGGCCACAAGCATGGTGGGCAGCGCTGTTGTACGCCGCCTCGCGTCTGAAGACTGCAAAGTTATGGCCGCCCTGACGTTTCCCCCAAGTTTTATCCAGACGTGAGTTCGTTTCCGGGGGTGGATTTGCCCTGATGCGCGATGGACGCGACGGGTGCTGGTGCGGAGCGTTTCACGTTGCGCAGCGCGAGCGACCGTCGCGGGTTGAAGGTCGATGCAAATTCGTTGGGTGTCTGCCATCCGATGTGCGAGTGCGGACGCGCGCCGTTGTAATCGGCGCGCCATACATTGAGCCTCGCGCGGGCCTGGGCCAGGGACGTGAACCGCGTCTCGTTGAGGAGTTCATCGCGAAGGCGGCCGTTGAGCTCTCGATGAAGCCGTTCTGCATCGGTTTGCCCGGCGCAATGTAGTGCCATGCGACGCGGCTCTGATCGGCCCATGCCAGGATGGCATTGCTGGTGAACTCGCTGCCATTTTCACTGACGATCATCTTCGGCCGGCTGCGCTCGATCATGAGTTGTTCCAACTCCCGCGCCACCCGCACCCCAAGACCGAGGAATCCGCGACCAGTGCCAGGCACTCGCGCGTGCAGTCGTCGACGGCGGCGAAGATGCGGAAGCGGCGGCCGTCGGTGAGTTGAATCCGACACGAAGTCGAGCGACCACCGTTCGTTGGGACGCTGCGGCACCAGCATGGGTGCCCTGGTCCCGATGGCCCGCTTGCGCCCGCCACGACGGCGAAAGGGCCAGCTTCTCCTCGCGATAGAGCCGGAAGAGCTTCTTGTGGTTAATGACATAGCCCTCGCGCCTCAGCATCACGAGCAAACGCCGGTATCCGAAGCGGCGTCGCTCCTGCGCGATCGGACGAGTTGGGAATGCCAAAGTGGAACGGTGAACTCAACCCATCCAGTCCGCGTGCTACGAGAGCTTTCCGGACATATCGCGGGTGTCCCAGTTTGCGCCATGGGCAGACGCTTGGCATCAATGCCTTGAACGTCTCGTAGGGGCCGGAGAACGAACCCTCGGATTTCGGTTCGGCGGCCGGCCATAGCTGTCATTGGCACTGCTGAGACCGGCCGGCGGCTTCCGACCCGACTACAGTCGTTCAGGACAGGAGAGCGGCGATGTAAAACGGACCTTGCACTTCGCGGGCAGCACGAATCATATCTGTCTCAAAAGTGAGGTGCAGGACAGATCGGATTTTATCGGAAATCCATTGACTAAGTGGAGCCCGGCACCGTCCAGGCGAAAACAATTTCTCCCTTTAGTTGTAATCCACGCCTACGATCCCTAAATTCCCGGGGGCTGAGCAATGGGGAGGGGTTATAATGATTTACCACAACATGGTCGCGGGATGGATGGGGTTTCCGTACCTGAGTATTTCGAACGGCCTGACGTATTCCTACGCAATTGGTTATAAGCTAAAAGATAAGACGAACGAGCATTGGACCGCCCGCTTTATACGATTCAAAGACAAGAACAATAAGGCTGAATGGGGTGGAGCAACGGTATTCTATGAAGCTGTCCCGGCCCTCATAAATAATTTAGGCGTTAGTCCGAAGCGGACAGCATTTATTCCCGCTCTGTCATCCAGCGAAACTAAGGCTGACTCAAACAGGTCTTTGCCATGGATCGCCAAGGAATGTGCTCGCCTGTGCGGAGCGCAGTATATTGACACAGCCCTTTTGAAGAATGTGCATCAGAGGATCCATACGATCTTCTCCGGCGATGGCCGAACTGCAGAACTCGACAAAGCAAAATATCAGTCAATTAAAATAGATGCGGATCATGTCTTCGTTTTTGATGATATTATCACTCGTGGTGATACACTGTCACGCATCGCTCAAGCGGTCCTTGCCACGAATCCAAAGTGCAAGGTCTACGGTGTGGCGTTTGCAAAGGCTGAAAGTGTGGCCTACTGCCCCAATCCTGATAACGATCAAGTTCCTGCCAGGTGGGACGTTCTCTGGAAGCAAGGCGAACAGGAGCACGAAGCGAAATTCAAGAAGGGCTAGACCATGGCTGCATCGCCCATATCATCAACTTCTGTGGCCCTCACCGCCTTGATGAAACTCAAGGGAGTAGGGCGTCGCGGCGCCTTACGCATTGTCCATGGTCCCATTCCAGATGGCGATGCGAGGGAAATCATCGCTGACAGAGCGATGCGCGCAAAGCTTCCAGAAAGCGAGCTATTCAACGCGTGGGACCGCGCTGAAGTCGAACTGGAAAACACGAAAGCTGGCGGCATCAAGTTCTACTCCTTCCATGATGAAGGGTATCCGGAGCGGCTGCGAAATATCCCCGATCCTCCGGCCGTCCTCTATGTGAAGGGTGAGCTATCGGGTCTGCACGCAGCTAAATGCCTTGCTGTCGTGGGAACGCGAGAGCCTACCTCCTATGGAGAGGCCGTTGCCAGAAAATCGGCCGCAACTGCCGCCGAAGCAGGTTTCACCATCGTCAGCGGTCTTGCGCATGGCTGCGACACTCTGGGGCATGAAGGCTGCTTAGACGCTCACGGCGTAGGGATCGCGGTTATGGCGCACGGCCTTGATAAGGTTTACCCCGCCGCTAATCGCGGATTGGCTACGCGTCTGCTGGAAAACGGCGGTTGTCTCGTCAGCGAGTACCCGCTCGGCGTCACGCCGATGAGAACAGCCTTTGCAGAGCGCGACCGCATCCAGAGTGGATTATCAGATGCTGTGCTTGTCGTAGAAACGGACGTTAAAGGCGGAACCATGCATACGGTTCGCTTTTCACGCGAGCAAAGGCGAATGCTGGCTTGCATAGATCATCCAGCAAAGTGGAAGCACGAGGATAAGACAAAGGGAAATCAGATGATGATCGCGGAACAATGGGCGCGAGGCATTGCTGACGGCCCTGCTCTTACTCAATTCCTTAAGGAGATCGAAAAGGTAGAGCCTTCTATCGAGCCTGCACCAGAAAAACCAAAAAATGATGATCCTCAAACCTCGATGGCTTTCTAGATGATTATATTTGATTTCGACCAGACCCTTGTCGATACATCTTCAGTCGAGCATCTGCGCGCTGCGGGCAATTGGAAAGCCGTCATGGCGCAAGCGGCGAAACTCCCTGTGTACGATGGGATCAACGAACTGATCCAAGAACTGCATGAGGCTGGACAGACCATCGCTATCGTTACAAAAAGCCCGGACATGGTACCAAGGGCATTCATAAAAGCCCACGGCTGGCCGATAGATATTGTCGTTGGCTATCACCATGTGAAGAACCGCAAACCCCATCCAGAAGGCTTGCTGCTCGCCATGTCAAAGGCGGCGGCAGCCTCGGACGTCTCTTACCATGTCGGTGACCAGGCACACGATACCGAAGCTTCTCGCGGCGCAAAGGTGGTCGCAGTCGGTTCCGCATGGGGATGCTCCGATATGTCAGAACTGGAAGCTTCGAAGCCAGACGTTCTGTTCTCGTCGGTTGCCGCGTTGCGAAAATACTTTAAGTCCGAGTTAGGCATATAGGCAGCGGGGCCCGAAGGGCGGCACTCATTGCAAATGTCAGGATTTTTGGGACAACTGATTGGCCGCATTTTCGCAAGCCAGCCTAAGAACTGCCATTCCGCTTTCCACCACCATCAGATGTTAAACGTCGCCAGTACGGACGGCAGCTTTCAGGATCGTTGGCAATACCGCTGAATGGCGAACTTTCAGCGCAGAGCCGGCATTGGTTCGGGGCAGATCAGCTCGTCTATTGTGCCCTGTGTTTTCGGCTTGCCGCCGGCAAGTTGCTTCAATGCATTCGCCCGCCTAATAAGGTGCCCCTCGGACTCACTGGTCGCTGTCACTTATTCGGACCCTGAAATTGGCTGCCGTTGCGATTTCTCTGACTTGTCGACGACAGGGAGCCCTTCCTTTCTGGCCTTGGCAAACGCTCGATCGCTCTCCAGGAACTCCGCCAGCATGAACGGGATGAGTTCCGCTACCGATTCGGACTCGCCATAGGTCTGACGATAAAGCGCTGCATAGTCCTTCAGTGCTTGGTTCAGGTCTGCACTTACGCTTATGGTGATCTTCGAAGGAGTCCGGTCCGGAAGTTTGGCGAGTTTCAGATTGGTCATGATGACTCCGGTCAATTCGGGTACGGCCGCAGCACAAGATCCTTGTGCACGATGACGCGCAGTGGCCAACCGGGCCGGACAGTGATGGTGGGTTGGATATTGAGGTTCTTCTCGGTGATGCGCTGGCCAGCTCGACTGACGTTCTGCTGAGCGGATTCGCGGATTGCTTTGACCAGGTCGCTTTCGTCTTCCCCGAGGCTCAGCTCGGTGCCGACCCCTACCAACGTGGCCAGCGCAACGCCTTTGATCAGCTGCCAGGTGTGGAAATCCACCTTGTCCTCAAGCCCGGCATAGCCGGCGGTGTCCGTCGCCGGCAGATTGTCGATTTCGATCGAAGAGCCGTCGGGCAGCAGTATCCGTTGCCAGACCAGCAGCGCGCGCCTTTGTCCAAAGGCAACAACGCTGTCATAGGTGCCAATCAGGCGAGAGCCTTGCGGAATGAGCAAGGTGCTGCCGGTGACTGTGTCGTGCACATTCTCGGTGACCTGTGCGACGACGAGGCCGGGCAAGTCGGAATTGATGCCAGTGATCAGGCTCGCTGCGATGACGCTGCCGGCCATCAGCTGATACGGCGAAGCCGGCGTCTGCAGTGCATGCAGATTGTAGATTCCACTTGTGTTCCGCTGGCTGACAAAATCGAGCTTGCGCTGTTGATTGTTTTGGTCGCCCTCGGCCGGTGCAACGGAAGCTGAATCGCGTGCGGCATCGGATTGTGGAGCCGTTCCATCAAAGGGTGGACGCCCGCCCTGCCCGTTGCCGGCGGCATCCGCTTGCCGGGGTCGATTTTCGATCCGGAAGAAGACTTGCGATTCGCGCGCCTCGATCGCCTGCTGGGCAAGGCGCTGCTCCTCCGCCGAAACCTCCTGGCCCGGCGCGATGCCCAGCTGGCGTTGGTGCTCAAGGATGGGGCGGCCGAGGTCGCCGGGCAGCGGTGGTCCAAGCACCGGAGGCTTGGGCTTGATCCCGGAATAGTCCTTAGGCAGCCTTTCAATTGCCTCCGCGGTTGGCTTCCGCTCAGTGTTGTAAAGCTCTTCAGCCTGCTCTTTGATGCGCAGCGCCGGTCCCTGCAGCGCCATCATGGTGACGCCTAGAACGGTCCCGGAACCAACAGCAGCAATGGCGACAATAATGCCGCGCTTGAAGCGCACAGCGCGGCGAGGCGAGGCCCGCAGCTGCAGCTGTTCTGGATCGAGTTTCGGTGAAGCATCGGAGCGGGAAGTATCCGTCATGGGCCGTCCCTCACATGCTGGAACGCGAAAAGAGCAATTTCCGCAGCGGCGCTTGCCTGCCGTCGGTCCTCGTGATGCGCACCACCTGTTGCTGCTTGGCGCCGAGGCGCAGTTCGGCCGCGGCGAAGAGGCGATCGACAATGTAATAGTTGCCGCGTATGCGGTAGTTGACGAGCTGGTTGTCCCCGTCAGCACCGACGATGAAGAGCGGCGGGGCCTCACCCTGATCGATGCGGCGCGGAAACTCGATGTAGACCTTGCTGCCATCATCGAACGCGCGCGTCGGCCTCCAGGGCGGTATGTCGCCGGTAATCGAATAGCGGAAGCGAATATTTTCGAGAGCCACATTCGACGCCACTGGCATAGCAGCCTCGGCCTGCGCATCGCGCCGGCGTAGCGCGATAATCTGGTCCTCGCTGTAGGTCCAGGAGATTGCCGCCATGGCGGTCTTATCCGTGCTTTGAAGCTGCAAGTGATAGCTTCGCCGGTCCGTGGTGATCACCAGATTGGTGGCAAGTCCTGGCGCGAAGGGCTTCACCAGCACATGGGTGCGCTGGTCATCGCCGGAGCCACTGACGGTGTCGCCAATTACCCAGCGCACTGTATCGCCGGCCGACACGGATTGGAGTTTCTCGCCTGACTGCAGAGCGATATCGCTGACGCGCTCCGGTGCGGCATAGAGCTGGTAGAGCGCGCCTTCCGCAAAGGGGTAAACCTGCACCGCATTCACATAGCCATATTTGGTGGGTTGCTGCGTCGCCGCCTTGTTGGCATCGGCGACACGTTCTTCAGGCGAGCGCCTGTCTTCAGCAGCCTTGCCCGGCTCGGGCTGCAACTGGCCGGGCAGCGGTAGCGGTTTCGGCACTTCCACGACTTTGACGGGCTTCTCCGGCGCCTTCTCGATTGCCGCCGGTTGGAACTTGGCAGCATCATAGGAAATCTGAGGTAGCGGCACCGGCTTCGAGGCACAGGCGGAGATGACCGCAGCCGACGTCGACAGGACCAGCGCAGTGCGGAGCGACGAGAGTCTATTTATCATTGGCGGGCTCCTTTGGGGGAACGGAAGTCTGCGCGGCACTGTCGAGCTCGCGCGACCAGTCGATGGCATTGATGAAGACGCCGAGCGGGTTTTTGCGCAGCTGATCGGTATTGTTCGGCGGCCGGATCACAATGGTGAGGATCCCGGTCCAACGCGTTGTGCTGGCGAGGCTGCCGCGCTCAAAGACCTGCTCGGTCCATTTGACTTGAAAGGAGCTGTCGGACGCTCGAACCACGCTCGTCACCTGCACCGAGACGCTGCGCGTGCCGATCTTGCCGAACGGGTCGTTGGCCTTAGTGTACTCGTTGAGAAAGAGGGCTCCGCGGTCGGTGGCAAAGTCGTAGGCCGAGAGCCAATTCTGCCGCACCAGCACCGCATCGGTGGAAACAGAGCGGACATTCTGGATGAAGCGGCCGAGATGCCAGGCGATCTGGGCATCGGTGGGCTCGTAGTCCCGGATTGCTGGAGCGACGGCGCGCGCCTCGCCGAAACGATCAACCTCGACGACATAGGGCACGACGCAGCCCTGCATCGACTGCCACAAGAGTCCACCAGAGAGCCCGGTGGCCAGAGCGAGGCAGCCAAAGGCCATCAGGCGCCAGTTCCTTGCCTGCACGCGCGCAGTGCCGATGCGCTCGTCCCAAAGTTGGGCGGCCTTCTGGTATGGTGTGACGGGGTGGGGCGTTTTCCCGTAACGCTGAACAGGTCGCTTGAAGAGCATCTAGTCTTCCTTATCGTTGAGAGAGGGGTTGGCGCCGCTTCCACCCCGATCGCCATCGCGGACGGCCTGCGTGGCGGCGTGGCGATGGGCGCGCGCGGTCTGTTCGGAACGCAAGCGCCTCGCCCACGCCGGCGCGGCATTGGCACCTGACGCGGCAGGGTTTCCGGTCATTGATGCGGTCGGCGTGCCGCCCGTCGCGGTCCAGGCGGCATCGCGGCCGGCATCGGCGCTGCGCCGGAATGGTTCTGTTGCAGATCGCATTCCCCGAATCGCGGCGCCGCCAGCTGCGCCGGCAACGCCCTGCAGTCCAGCAGCTACGCCGGAGAGGCCGGACTCGGGCGATGTTGCACGCCTCATCTGCCAAGCTGTGGAAGCAGCCGATCCCATGGCCGTGCCGGCTCGAACGGCGGCGAGACCGCCGCCGGTTGCCATGCGCGCGCCGGCAAGCGCCGCACCTCCGGCAACGAGCGTTGATCCGGCGGCCGCCGCGGTGGTTCCGAGTGCGGCTCCCGCGCCAAGCTGCGGCGCGCCGGAAACAAGACCCGAGGCAATTCCCGGTCCGAAAATGCCGAGCCCAAGCAGCGCCAACGCGCCCAGTACCTGTGACATGGCCGCGGCCAAGTCCGGCTCCTTGCCTTGCAGGGCGGAAGCGAACTCGCCGAAGAGCGTGGAGCCGATGCCGACGATGACGGCAAGCACCATCACCTTAATGCCCGACGAGATCACATTGCCGAGCACGCGCTCGGCCAGAAACGCCGAGCGGTTCCAGAGCGCGAAGGGCACCAGAACAAAGCCGGCCAATGTGGTGAGTTTGAACTCCAGGATGGTGATGAAAAGCTGGATGGAAAGGATGAAGAAGGCGATGAGGACCAGGAACCAGGCGAGAAGCAGCACGAAGATGGTCAGCGCGTTGCCAAAAATCTCGGGGAAGCCGACTAGCTGGCTCGCTTGATTGAGCAGCGGCCAGGCGCCCTCGAAGCCGGCCGCGGCAATGCGGCCTGGCCGCAGGAGACTGTCGGCGGACAAATTGCCGGACGAAGCGTTGATGCCGAGCCCGGCAAAGGAGCGGTAGATAATGTCGGCAAGGCTTCTGAAATTGTTCAGGATGAATGCGAAGGCGCCGACATAGAGCACCTTTCGGACGAGCCGACCGAGAATATTGGGTTCGCCGCCGAACGCCCAGACCAGGCCCGCCAGCGTGATGTCAATGCCGATCAGGATGGTAGTGAGAAAGGCGACGTCGCCCGAAAGCAGACCGAACCCGCTGTCGATATAGCGGATGAAGGTCTGCATAAAGCGATCGATGACGCCGAGGTCATTCATGTCGCCGTCTTCCTCGTTGTCTTGAAGACTGCTGATCAGTTGCCGGGATAGGCCGTACCGGTGCCCAGGAAACGCTTCGTCGTCTCGCGGGCGGCTTCCTCAGACTGCGCCTTGCGGGCAGCATCTTCGGCTTCAGCCCGGAACTGGGTCGCGAGCAGCGTCTGGATCTGCATCTGCTGCTTGGTCGAAAGCGCGATCAGCTGATTGGTGGCCTGGCTTGCCTCAAGGGCACCTGCCGCGCCCTGACTGCGGTTGACGAGATCGGTAAGCAGGTCGCCGTCGGCCCGCACGTTCTCCACGATCTGCGACTGCGCGCTCATGGTTTGGCGGAACGCCTGCATGGCGTTTTGCCAGCGCTCGCGCGCGGCGCTCGCCACATCGTTGACCTCGATTGTGGCGTCGTAGCTTTCCGGATATTGCACACGCCACTGGTTCTGAAGCTTGTCGAGATCGAAGCTCAGGCCGCTGGCCTGGGTCATCAGGCCGTCGATCCGTTGGAGCGAACCTGTGAGCTGGCCCACGGAAGAAAAATCCAGGCGCTGCAGGTGCCGCGCCATGTTCTGCAGCATCGTCGCCTGGTTCTGAAGCGACTGGATCTGGTTGTTTATCTGCTCCAGGGAACGTGCCGCTGTCAGCACGTTCTGCGCATAATTCGACGGATCGAACACGATCAGGGCGTGGGCCGGCTGGACGTAGTCGGCCATTGGTTTTGCGATCAGGGAAACGGTGATCAGGCTGGTGAGAAGGCGGCGCCGCATCATGACGATTGCTCCTTGTCTGGTTGAGGGAATTGCTGGAGAAGCTCGGCAGCCCAATCGAGGCCGCGCGCAATCAGAAACCGGGCGGCAAAGCCCTCCTGTCCGTGCTCTGACAGCACCTTGTCGATTAGGGTCTGCGTGGCCGGATCAGAGGCGCCGCAGAGCGCAAGAGCGATCGGGCCGAGCCCGAGCTCGAAGAGGCGGTTGCCGCGGCGCGACTGCAGATAATACTGGCGCTTCGGTGTGGCACGGGCGACCAATTCGATTTGCCGCTCGTTCAGGCCGAAGCACTCATAGGCTGCCCGCACCTGCGGTTCCACGGCACGGTCATTGGGAAGAAAAATGCGCTGTGGGCAGCTCTCGATGATTGCCGGCGCGATCGACGAGGCAGCGATGTCTGCAAGTGACTGCGTGGCGAAAATGACGGAGACGTTCTTCTTTCGCAGCACCTTCAGCCATTCACGGATGCGGGCGGCAAAGAGAGGGTTGTCGAGATAGACCCACGCCTCGTCGAGCATCAGCAGCGTCGGCCGTCCGTCGAACCGCTCCTCGAGACGATGGAACAGATAGGTGAGCACCGGGAGCACAGCGCCTTGGCTGTGCATCAGCTCTTCGGTCTCGAAACACTGCACATCCGACAAAGCCAGCCGATCTTCATCGGTATCGAGCAGACGCCCGAACGGGCCATCGAGCGTGTACGGCATCAACGCGGATTTCAGCGCATTGGACTGAAGCAGGACCGACAATCCAGTGAGCGTGCGTTCCTGCGCCGGCGCGGTGGCAAGGCTGGTCAGGGCCGACCAGATCGCCTCCTTCACCTCCGGCGTTACGGTGACATTCTCATGGGCGATGAGGCCGGCGATCCATTCGGCTGCCCAGCTGCGGACAGCCTGGTCATTGATATTGCGCAGCGGTTGGAAGGCAAGCGCACCGTCCGCACCAAGCCCATGGTGCTCTCCACCCATGGCGAGTGTCGCCGCGCGGGCCGAGTTGCCCTTGTCGAAGACATAAACCTGTGCGCCGGCATAGCGGCGGAACTGCAGAGCGACGAGGGCAAGCAGAACCGACTTGCCGGCACCGGTCGGACCAACGATCAGCATGTGACCGACATCGTCAACATGGGTGGAAAGCCGAAACGGTGTCGACCCGTTGGTCTCTGCGAAGAGAAGCGGCGGGGATTCGGTCCCAGTCACGTTGGCGAGATGCTCGTTATCCACCGGACCGGCCCACGCCGACGACAGCGGCATGACATGGGCAAGATTCAGCGTGTGAACGAGCGGCTGGCGAACGTTAGCGTAGACATGACCGGGCAACGAGCCGAGCCACGCCTCGACCGCATTGATGCTTTCACGGATCGTGGTGAAGCCGAGCCCATTGACTATGCGCTCAACCGCTCGGAGCTTTTCCGCGGCGGCCTGTCGGTCCTGGTCCCATACCGTCACCGTTGTGGTGAGATAGCCGAAGCCGACGTGATCGCCGCCCAATGCCTGAAGGGCGGCATCCGCATCGAGCGCCTTGTTGTCGGCGTCACTATCGACGAGAGGGACGGGTTCGTTGGTCACGACCTCGCGCAGGATGGCTGCGACCGATTTGCGCTTGGCAAACCACTGACGGCGCAACCGGGTCAGTGTCTTTGTGGCTTCCTTCTTGTCGAGCGGGATGAAGCGCGTCATCCAGCGGTAGGCGAAATCCTGATGGTTGAGCGCGTCGAGGATCCCTGGCCGGGTGACGTTCGGGAAACCAAGGATGGTGAGGGTGCACAGATGCTGCTCACCCAGCATCGGCTCCAGGCCGCCGGTAAGCGGCGCGTCAACCAGAACACCGTCGAGATACATTGGCGTTTCCGGCATGGCGACCGGATGGCGGTAGGTCGAGATTGTGCCGTGCAGATAGGTTAGCGTCTCGGCATCATCGAGGGCGCGCACTTCCGGCATGAAGCCGGACAGCAAATCCAGGACGCGGTCGGTCTCGTCGCGAAACCACGCCAGCTCCTGGCGCCAGTCTCTAGCCCCTCCCGAATGATGCGAGTCGACCAGTGCGCTTTCCGCCCGCGCCTGGCCATCTGGCGCCGGCATGAAGACCAAGGTCAGATGATAGCGACTCTCGAAGTGCGCGACCTTGCCCTCGAAGGCCGCGCGCCGTTCCTCATCGACCAGCCATGAGGCAGCATCGGGAAAAGCCGAGCTCGGATAGCCCAGCGCTTCAACGCGCTCGGCCTCGAAAAACAACCCCCATCCGGAGCCCAACCTTCGTAGCGCATTGTTGGCTCGTGCGCAGATGCCGACCAATTCGGCTTCGGTCGCGCTTTCAACGTCGGGGCCACGGAACCGGAAGGTTCGCTGGAAGCTACCGTCTTTATTGAGCACGATGCCGGGCGCGACCAAAGCGGCCCAGGGCAGATGATCGGCAAGCCGATCGGCTTTGCCGCGATACTCCGAAAGGTTCAGCATGCAAGCCACCCCTTCAGGCGAAGATGACGGACAAGCACGCTGGCGAAGTCCGGATCGCGGCGAGCGGCAAAGACCGCGAGCGTGTGGCCGGCGATCCAGAGCGCCAGTCCGGCGATCCACTGCTGCAGGCCAAGGCCTATTGCCGCGGCCACCGTGCCGTTGAGGATCGCCACCGCTCGCGGCGCGCCGCCCAGCAGGATCGGCTCAGTCAATGCCCTGTGAAGGGGGACTTCGAAACCCTCGATATGCTGCTCTCCGGGGGCCATCAGACGAGTGCCCCGCCGCCGAAGGAGAAGAACGAGAGAAAGAAGCTCGATGCCGCGAAGGCGATCGACAGGCCGAAGACAATCTGGATCAGCCGGCGAAAACCGCCTGCCGTGTCACCGAAAGCAAGGGTCAGGCCGGTGGTGATGATGATGATCACCGCGACGATCTTGGCGACCGGTCCCTGCACCGACTCAAGGATCTGCTGCAGCGGCTGTTCCCAAGGCATGCCGGAGCCCGCTGCGTGGGCCGGGACGGTGAGAAGAAACGCGAGCGCGGTGGACGAAAGGAAGCGAAGCTTCTTGAGCATGAGGTGACCTTTCAAAACTGCTGGAGTTGCGGAAGCGTGAGCGGGGTGACGGCGTAATCACCGCTGCTGTCGAGACCGGTGACCTCAGCGATCGCGTCAATGCGGCGCGAGGATCCGCGCCCAGCGATAAAGACGATCAGATCTACCGCATCAGCGATGAGGCGGCGGGGAACGGTGACGACGGCTTCCTGGGCGAGCTGCTCGATACGGTAGAGAGCGGAGCGCGCCGAATTGGCGTGAACCGTCGCGATGCCGCCGGGATGCCCGGTGTTCCATGCCTTCAGCATGTCCAGGGCTTCCGCGCCCCTGACTTCGCCCACGATGATGCGGTCGGGTCTGAGCCGCAGGGTCGAGCGCACGAGATCGGCGAGCGTGACCGCCCCCCGCCTCGTCCTCAAGGCAACGCAATCCTTCGCCGCGCATTGCAGTTCGCGCGTGTCCTCGATCAGGATCACCCGCTCGTCGCAATCGGCGGCTTGTGCCAGCAGCGCATTGGCAAGTGTTGTCTTGCCCGACGACGTGCCGCCGGCGACCAGGATGTTGCGCCGCTCGCGGACCGCCTTCTTCAGCGCATCGGCCTGCAGCGGCAGCATGACCCGGTCGGCGACATAGTCGGCCAACGTGTAGAGTTTCGCCGCAGGCTTTCGGATGGCGAAGCATGGCCCCAGCACGACAGGCGGCAGCAGACCCTCGAAGCGCTCGCCCGATGGCAATTCGGCGCTGACAATCGGATTGTCCGCATGCGCCTCGGCGCGCACGTGGGAGGCGACCAGGCGGATGATGCGTTCGGCCTCAGAAGGATGCATGTGCACGCCGGTGTCTACCCGGCCTTCACCCAACCGGTCGAGCCGCAGCGCACCGTCGGGATTGACCATCACCTCAATGACGGTCGGATCGGCAAGGGCTTCGGTGATCGCCGGACCCATGGCGGTGCGCAGCATGGCGCGGCGGCGATGGTCGGCTTCCGGATGAGAACTCATCCTTCCCCTCCCCTGCGATCGTCGGTGCCAAGTGACCGTTTCCCGGAAGCGATTTGGCGGCCGACCTGTTCGACGAATTTGTCGAAGCGCTCCTGGGCAATCGCTTGCGTGGCCCTGTCCGGCACCGGCGTGTGAGCATGAAGCGTGATCGAAAAGCGGATGAAGAGCGCCAGGCTCTCCAGGATCATCTCGACATCGCGCCTGACATGTCCGAGGTCGCGGGAAAGACGGTCGAGCCTCTTGCCGTAGCGCTGGTCGAGTTCATTCTCCCCACGCCGCTCGATAAAGGTCTCGACCGCGTGCGCCACAATGGCCGATTTGGTGGTCGATGGATTGCGGCTGAGGTTCTCCAGCTTCTGGCTCAACTCGGGTTCAAGCAAAAACTGGTGACGAATGCGGTGGGGCTTCATGCTGCTCGTTCCCTCTGACCGGCGCTGATGCACCGGCGACGGGAACGAGCATCGTCGAGATCCTCGAAATCGCTTACGGCCGTTATCTACGCTGAGATGCGCCCGCGTATGGCGCGCCGTTCAGAAGCCGGGCACGATGTCCTTGTCGTCGCCCATTCCCTCGTTGAGGCCGTACGCACGTGCGGCGGTGGAAATCCGATCCATGACGCGCTTGTCGGCGAGCGTCTCGCAGTCATCGTCTGCGGGCGTGAACAGATCGCCTTGATCAGGCTCCTGGACGACGAGGGTCCGTTCTTCGCGCAGGCCCGGATGGCGCTGCTGCTGGACACCTCCGTCTTCGATTGCCGCGCCGGCACTGTCGTCATCGCCAGCAAGACGCCGATCCACGCCGCGCACCTGTCCGCTCCAATCGTCCGGGCGCGACGTGGGCCGATCCGCGTAGGCACCGTCGCGCAGCACCGGCGAAGGCAGCACTCGCTCCGTGAAATTCGGATCCTGGTAATAACGCAACTTCTTGGCGCGAATCGGCGGCAATCCCGAAACCAGGATTAGTTCGTCAGCCTGCGGCAACTGCATCACCTCACCCGGCGTCAGCAGGGGGCGAGCGGTCTCTTGGCGGCTTACCATGACGTGGGACAACCAGGGCGCCAACCGATGGCCGGCATAGTTGCGCATCGATCTGAGTTCCGTCGCGGTACCGAGCGCGTCCGAGATGCGTTTGGCCGTGCGCTCGTCATTTGAGGAAAAGGCAATCCGCACATGGCAATTGTCGAGAATGGCGTTGTTCTCGCCATAGGCCTTGGAGATTTGGTTCAACGATTGCGCTATCAGATAAGCGCGGATGCCGTAGCCTGCCATGAAGGCGAGCGCAGTCTCGAAGAAGTCGAGCCGACCGAGCGCCGGAAATTCATCCAGCATCATCAGGAGCTGATGCTTGCGGCTCTTCTTTGGATCGCCCTCCAGGCGCTCGGTCAGCCGCCGGCCGATTTGATTGAGCACCAATCGCACCAGGGGCTTAGTGCGCGAGATATCCGACGGCGGCACGACCAGATACAGCGACATCGGTCGCTCGGCATCCACAAGGTCGGCAATGCGCCAGTCGCAGGCCGATGTTGCCGCGGCCACCGTTGGATCACGATAGAGCCCGAGAAACGACATGGCGGTCGAGAGAACGCCTGAGCGCTCGTTCTCTGACTTGTTCAGCACCTCACGAGCCGCCGAGGCCACGACCGGATGGACCTGGGGCTTGTCCACCGTGCCGAGGTGGTTTGTGGTCATCATCCGCTGCAGTGTCGCAGCGAATGAGCGTTGCGGGTCCGACAGGAAGGTGGCGACACGGGCGAGTGTCTTTTCCTCTTCGGCGTAGAGCACGTGCAAGATGGCGCCAACTAGGAGTGAATGACTGGTCTTCTCCCAATGGTTCCGCCGCTCCAGCGCGCCTTCCGGATCGACGAGAATGTCGGCGATATTCTGAACGTCGCGGACCTCATCTGGACCTTTGCGCACTTCCAGCAGCGGGTTGTACCGCGCCGATCTCGGATCGGTCGGATTGAACAAGAGACAGTGCGAGAACTTCGACCTCCAGCCAGAGGTCAGCTGCCAGTTCTCGCCTTTGATGTCGTGAATGACGGCCGAGCCGGTCCAGGAAAGAAGGGTTGGAACAACGAGTCCGACGCCCTTGCCCGAACGTGTCGGCGCAAAGGCCATGACGTGTTCTGGTCCGTCATGGCGCAGATAGCGATAATTCAGTCCGCCAAGGAAAACGCCGGCCGGCTGAAACAGCCCCGCCTTCTCGATTTCCAGCTTCATGGCCCATCGTGAGGACCCATAGGTGGTGACCAACCCCCGCTGCCGTGCGCGCCAGAGGGACCCAGCTATCGCGGCGGCACAGCCCAGGAACCCGCTGGCTCCGGCAAGTATGCCAGCCTTGTCGAAGACTTCAGGCGCATAGGCGTCAAATTGGAACCACCATTCGAACAGTTTCCACGGCTGGTAGATCGGCCAGCCGACTGTCACAAACCATGGCGCGCCGAGTGGCGGCTGATAGGAGAGCATGTGGGCGCACCATTGGGTTGCAGTCCACACGCCAAGAATGACAATTGCGAATACGACAGCGATCTGCCCAATCAGCAACTTCGTGGGTGTCAATGGCTTGCTCCGCTCTTCTGGCCAGACGGACCAAACATCGCGCCGAGCGATGAGAATTCGAACGGCCGCTATGTGCGACTAGGTGCGATGACAAGGTTGATAGGCATTGTTCAGCTGCGAACAGCGAAAATCCGCCGCAGCAACCGATCGGCGGTGCCAGGTACGCGGTTTGGTCGCAGAAGATGTTGGGGCTTCAGGCGCGGGCACATTGAAGATGTGCTGACAGACAAACCTTTGGAGCCGACGCGTTTGTGCGAGTAGCGAGCTGAAAGGCTCGGCGAGAAGTCGTCGTTCTCAATCGGGCGACGGGGGATACATCGGCGAAGACGGCATAAGGCAGGATGGGCCAGACCGAGCCGACGGCAAGGTCGTAGCCAAGGCCGTGGAGCGCATAGCGCCTGGCCGGGAGGCCGCCGCCAGTCAGGCTTACGCGGCGCGTCGTTGAGCGAGGTGAAGACCCGAACGGGCTCGACAAGGGTCCACGGCGGTCACAATGTTGTGGTGGTGATCGCAGTAGACGCGATCCGGCGAAGTTGGCCCAGCACAAAAACGATAACCGCCGGGTACAGAAGCGTCTTCGCTCACCGGGAAGCGGCACTGACAGAGGCCTAGCTGAATGAGGGGGACGTCTCTCGAAGTTGGTCTGATATTTTCAGGCATGATGGTTTCCTAGTTCGTAGCAATTACCAGCTGACGGCCGCAGTGCGACCCGTCGGGACGAGCTTCTCTCGTTTTGGAGGGCTATGGGTCACCATATGGTGTTGGTAGCACCATCAATGAAGCCCTACGCCCTGCTTCTGAAGCCAATAGTTTGCGACTTAAGGCCACACGCGCGAACGCATTAGCAATCTACCATCGTGTCCCCGAGGCACTCGCCCGCCGCGGTTTGCCGGCGGCGGGGTGGCACTGGCTTGTGGCGCCCTAGGCCCACTCGCGGCGCTCGCACTCGATCTCGGTGCGGGTTTCCCTTGTCTCATCGCCCTGTCAGCGCCTTGCAAATGAGCGAAACCAAGCTGTCGCGCGCTCGCTCATGGAGCGCGCCGTTTGGCCGCCATGCAAGGAAATCATCAACGCTCATCCAATCAGCCGGGTTTGTGTCGGCGTCTGGCTGACTGAATTCCACATACAGATGCAGTTCGTCCGGCACGAAGACGGCCCTCCACAATCCTTCGATGTCATTGGCAAGGTTGTAGGCGAGGACGGTCATGGCGGGGCACTCCTTTCGCCGTGGAGCGTGCCTATCTCACGGGAAAATTCCATCACCAGAAGTTAGTATTGACGCTCGCGCTTTCTCAGAAATCCAACGTCCGCGTGATGCCGAAAGGTGCAGCCAGCTTTTTGTGCATCTCGATTGGGAACACGGGACCGCCGCGAAAGTTCGGTGCACGCAGCGAATCCTCCCCCTCCAGGTATTGCTGCAGATCGGTATCCCGATCGGCCCGCGCTCCCCGCAAGGGCGCGGGCCTCGGCCTGTGGTGCTCATATCTACTTCGATCCGCAAGATGGAATATGATCTGGATAGAAGGACCCCCTCGGTGTGGTTCGTCGCCAGCGGCAAGCGGCGAGTTTGAGGGGGTACCGCCGGAAACCTTTGCCGCGTTCCGGGCCGCGTTCGCCAAGGGCCGCTATTTCAACGACCATATCCGCAACAAATTTCCGCTACCATCTGGTTGCGAGCGATGACCCGGGATGACCAGACCTGCCGGCGGCTTAATCGGTCCTGTCGCTCCAACCGGCGGTTAGTAGACGCGTTGCCGCTGTGGCGCTTAGGGTTGGTTACGGGTGCGCGCTCACTTGGCAAGCCCAACCCCCCGCATCCCCCCGCCTGGTGCAAAGCGTTTGATCGGTCCCGCCGTTCTGGCAGTGCGGCGGGACTTTTTTGCGGTCCAGGTGGAGCATCGGCGCGCGGGGAAGGCGCGGTGCACGCAGCACCTTTTCTCATCCAACGTACGCGGTGGCGCGCTGAAGGGTCTCGACGTCGGTCTGCCGCCGGAGCTCAACTAGCTGGACTATTGCTCGACCGGAAGCGGCTCGTGCTGGGACTCAGCGTGGTGGAAGACCTGTCCAAGATCGCGCGCGTCGAACGTTTGGCCGCAGACTGGGCAGTAGACCAAGTGCTTCGACTCGTCCTCTACCGGCCCGTCATGCGGCCTGCCCTCATAGCCCGTCGCGATGTTGTCGGTTCTAATCCGGGGCAACGACAAGTGCCTTTCGTCGGTTTGGCGGCCTATATTTCTCTACCAACCGGACCTTGTCACGGTCGACCGTGACCAGCGGCCCGAGGTCGATCGTCACGGTGTCCTCGTCGATGCGCGTGACCTCGCCTTTTAGGTCGATTTGCTGGCCTCGGTTCACCTTGGTGTGGTCGATGATGGATGTGGGAAGTCGTCACCTGGGATAGAGACGGCTTACGCAGTCCTCTGTTATCCGCCTTCGAGCCGTGGCAGCACTCGCCACCTGGTCACCAATGCCTATTTCGCGAGCCATGCCATGGATTCTGGTGCGGGCACCGTCTTCTTCAAGAGGCTTCTAATATACGCCCGTCATCCTGAGGCTGACCTAGGACCAGAGTTACAAAAGTTGAACTTCATCGGGGAACACTCCTTCTGTCTGCCTGTTCGATTTGCCAGGCGCATCCCGCGCATTCAGACAGGAGAAAGAACATGAAACGCATCCTTTTGGCTTCGGCCGTGCTGGCGGTGTCGGCTGGGCTTTCCTTTGCCCAGACGACGAGCGGAACTTCGAGCGGAACCTCGACGAGCGGAACCTCGACCACGACAACCATGCCCAGTACGACGGATCAGGGCACCGGCACGACGAGCAGCGGGACCAACCTGTCCGGCGATCAGGGCACCGACACGACCACCACCAGCGGCACCACGAATTCGAACTCGGCCAGGGACTGCGCGCCCGGCCAGCAGACTGGCAGCGCTCAGCAGGCGGCGCCAGGTCAGCAGGACACGACAGCCAAGACCGCCGCGCCGGGCCAGGTGAAAAAGACCGACCAAGGTTGCTGATTGGCACATCGGCAAAGATTGGAATCACCAGCGTGTGGCTGGCCAGTCTCCCCCGACCACCGCCTGAACTCAACTCGGCTGGCGAGCAGGTTGCCGCCAGCCGAGCATCAGTTGAGGAACCTTTGCGCTTGCTTGTGCTTTCAGTGGGCACCCCTGGCTTCTGTTTGCTTTCGGTCAGATAGATACGCGATCGCCTCTATTCTAGCGCTGAACAGACCTGATGGCGCGCTGATCCACAGACATTCGCCAAAGCCCGCGTCTCTGGATCGAGGAGACGCGGGCTGGATCGGAGCACCACCGATCTTGCAGCAATATCGTATGGAGGATGTACTGCGTGCACCGAACCTTACCCGCGCCCCGGTGTTCCACCTGGAGCGCAAAAAATCCCGCCGCACACTGCCAGGGCGGCGGGACCGATCAAGCGCCTTTGCACCAGGCAGGGAGTTCGGGGGTGGGCTTTGCGAGGTGCGCGCGGACCGAAAGCGAACCTAGGGCAACAGCGGCAACGCGTCCGCCAACCGCCGGTTGGAGCGACAGGACGATTGAGCCACCGGCAGGTCAGGTCATCCCGGGTCGCTATCGCTCGCAACCAGATGGTAGCGGAAATTGTTGCGGATATGGTCGTTGAAATAGCGGCCCTTGGCGAACGCCGCCCGGAACGCGGCAAAGGTTTCCGGCGGCACTTCCTCAAACTCGTAGCGTTTGCCGCTGGCCACGAACCAGACCGAGAGAATTCTTGTGTGGGATCGTATTCCGTTTTGCGTATCGATGTGGAGGGCATGACGGCGGCGCGAGTCGAAAAGCAATCAACGAGCGGAAAGGCCGCCGCGTTCCTTGTGACTATAGTGGTGCGGTGAGGCACGAGGCTCAATGCGGAGCGCCAGCGGTCGCGATCGGGCCGTTTTCCTTGCGCCGACCCTCGCGATCTTGGTCTTACCCACGCATCGCTGCGGGATGTTCGCAAGGTGAATTGAGACCCGCCAAGACACTGATCCTCTGGGACTGTCAGGGCTGTTCGACGCATTCTATTCCGGAACAATGTCTTCTTCTGAAAGTTTTTCCTTAAATAGCAAAGGAGATTCGAAATGTCAGAAAGCCGGGAATGGTTTGTCCAATGGCTTAGAGACGCTCATGCCATGGAAGAGCAGGCAGAAACGATGTTGAACGGGCAGTTGAGCCGTATCGAGAATTATCCCGAACTGAGCGACCGGATCCGACAGCACCTCGACGAGACCAAGCAGCAGGCTGCCCGGCTGAAGACTTGTCTAGATCAGATGGACGAGGGTTCATCCATGATGAAGGATGCTGGCGGTAAGCTGACGGCGATGGCGCAATCGCTGAGCGGCGTCTTCGCTGGAGACGAGGTGATGAAAGGATCGCTCGCGAGCTACACGTTCGAGCACATGGAAATCGCCTCCTACACGATCCTGATTGCCGCCGCTCGATCGCTCGGCGAAACCGAGGTTCTTCGGGCTTGCGAAGAGAATCTGCGAGAGGAAGTCGCGATGGCGGATTGGCTGAAAACCCGTCTTCCCTCCACGACCGAGCAGTTCCTTGCGCGGGCCGAAGCGGACAGCGACAGCGCCAAACGGTGATCGGGTGGGAACGTAGTGATCGTGAAGTCGGGCTCGGCGCGATGCTCGTTAACACCGGCTCCGATGGCGACGGGAGAGCTTCCGCGGCTTGGAACTGAATAGGAGCGGCGGCGGACGGCAACGATCGAGGGTGCCCGTCGATCGTTGCCGCCAAAGAGAAACACAGGGAAAATTGCTTGTAGGCGTTGCCGTCGCATCAAAGCGCGCTCGATACCTGCTTCCGGCGTCGGCGTTCTTCGGATTTACCGGAACGACGTACCTGAAGGCGAAAGATCGATTTCCGCGCCACACTCCGCGTTAATGGCCATCGCCGGATCGAGAGGAAGTCAGCCGCTCCAGGGCTGGGCGGCGGGCGCGCCAACGTCTTCGGACTACTGGTGAAGCAAGTCCGATGTGCGCCTATCGCGACCCCGCTTCACCTGCCGTCCAGCCGTTCGCGCATTCGCGATCGTCGCTCTCGGCAACAGGCGGCGCGCGCGGCCAGGACGTGTCGCATGTGCGCGCTGTCGAAGGAGGCGCCCAGCAACATTGCACGTGAAGGCACGCGGGCATCCGATCGATCGTTAACCTTTCTCTGCAATGAGCGCCTTGTCGCCGGCGATCGGCCTCCGGCTCTTACGCATTATGGAGATCACATGTTGGTCCCGGCACCCGATGCCGGGAGCAGGTCTGCTTCGGAGCGTCGTGACAGAACTGGGCGACATGGTTGCGGTGGAGTAGGCGCCGTCGCCCTGGATGAACAACAACTGTCGCATGCGGTGCATACGTTGTCGAAGCTTTCGGTCGGCCGCGGCCGCATCGACGACCACAACGGCATCAAGTCGTTGCTGAAAGCCCGCAAGGTATCGTCAAGACATAGCGTGCCGGCGAAGATCCGCCCTCGCGACAGGGATTCGTCAGGCCGATCGGTCGGCAACGCGACCGGCCAGATGAGCGAGAGCTTACCCTCGGTGCTGGTCTCGACCCGGCTCGTATTGAGGCCTGAAGGGACATCTCCAAACGCTCAACGACGGTCGTCGATCACTGCCGACTACGGTCGAGGTCGTATGGCTCGTGGCCTAGCTCGTTGTGATGAAGCGCCTCTGCCATACACCTGATGTCGAACGCTTGGCCGCACGCCGGGCAGAGGACGAAATACTCCTCCTCCCGAAGTGGCGATGCATCGTGGTCTTGGGGGATGACGATGTCATTGTATTCGTCGGGCATTGGGTCCTCCGGCAACGCCGCCCGCCATGCTGGAACGCCTGCCGGCCGGATTTGTTTCAAAGTTACTGCGCTTAAGAAGAGGGCCGGAACGGGTGAAGCACAACGTCGGTAAGCGCAAAGCGAGGGCGCCCGAAACTCATCACGTGAGCTGAACGACTGCTTTTGCCAACTCGATGCTCGAAACCTGCCGATCTGCTTAGGCCGGTTCCGGACATTCGTGACCGGCCTCATAAGTCATAAGAAGCGCCCACCACCTACGGGACTCAAGCCGACATTCCCCGAGCCTTTCGCCAGGAACGGACTCTTTGCCAACCGCACATTTGAAGGCTATGCTTCCCACATCGGCCGCCAGCGCGTCGGACGCAGCCGACAGTAAGAGGTACGTGCTCTTGCCCGCATGGGAGAGAGAGCCATGCCCCAATCCCTTCTTCGCAACCATGTATTGAAAACCCTCTCCTCGGAGGATTTCGCGCTTTTGAGGCCGTCACTGCATCACGTCGAACTCAACAGCAAAGACCAGCTGGAAGTCTCTTATCAGCCGATCGAGCGTGTGTATTTTCCAGAGATGGGCATCGCGTCGGTGGTCGCTACGATGACCGGAGGGCGGCAAAGCGAGGTCGGCATCGTCGGCCACGACGGCATGACAGGAGTTGCCGTTATTCTCGGCCAGGACAAGTCGCCCAATGAAACCTATATCCAAGTCGCAGGTAATGGCTGGATCCTCCCGGTTGAAGCTCTTCGCTCTGCGATTGCGGAGAGCCAATCCCTTCGCGAGTCACTGCTTCGCTATGCCCACGCGTTCCTCATCCAGTCGTCCCGGACGGCACTGGTCAACGGCCACTCCAAAATCGAGGAGCGCTTGGCCCGCTGGTTGCTGATGGTCCAAGACCGCGTCGAAGGAAATAAGATCTACCTGACGCATGAATTCTTGGCGACAATGCTTGGTACCCAGCGCCCCGGCGTTACCACGGCCCTCCAAATGCTTGAATATCGGGGGCTGGTTCACGCCAAGCGCGGCGAGATCACGATTATCGACCGCGTTGGAATGATACGACTCACGCATGGTGCTTACGGGGAGGAGGAGCAAAGTCACTTCGGCCTAGCCTCCGCCTAACTGTCCTAAATCAGACAAACCCTTGCAAGCTACCGAATTCGTGCCGTAAATCGTGTGGGTCAGGGTTCAGGGAGGAATTCTCGATGACCACCACTTTTGACACAGTCACGCTTGAAAGAGCCGCCGAAGCCTATGTTCTCTCCAGAGGCAAGGCCCACTTCCTTTCGATAGCACAGGCAATCCGCGCCATCCGAACACTCATGCCCGCATGCAGGGCCACCGACCGCGAGCTGGAGGAGCTCTTGGCGGCAGCATCCATTATTCACGGTGTGCCAGTCGCGTTCGACTTAAAAACAGCCGTGGCCGCAGAACCACGGCTCCATTCATAGGGCCGGTGATGCCTGCGCTCGCGCAGACGCCTACGTATCGGACGTTCGCCAAGCGATTGTCCGCCACCTGATCGACAACATCGGCAGCCCGAGCATTTCGATATCCGAGGTTAGCCACACCGTGAGGAGAATGCTTCCCTTTTGCGAACTCACGGACTGGCAACTTTGCGATCTCATTGCGCGAAGCGCGATCGATGCGGGATTCACGATTGAATCCGACGGGGTGGGTCCCGAAAACGCATGTCGAGGCTCAATAGCGGAACAGCCGCTTTAGCCATGTGGCTCCCAATCACGGACGGTCAGGTTGTGGCCCACGTACAGCCGCCAGGCGGCAACGCGCCTGATATCGCACTTCGAGATCAACTCGGCCGCTTCCTGTTAGCCGGAGTTGCAAGCGGCCCCGCTAACAATCGTGGTTGCGCCTTTAGGGCATCGTGGTTCAGACCGCTGGCGGATTTAGAACTCATGTTGGCTTTGCGATCGGCTCATCGCTGCCGACTATCGGGGACCTATATAAAGGGGCATGTCCACGCGCCGTAAAATCAATGCAACAGCGAAGCTGATTGGAGAGTGGCCTTTAAGCCAGCTGCAACGTTTGGATCGTCCGTCAGAGCGAGGGGTATTTTTCTCGAAATACGCGCCCGCCTTCCAACGGAGTTCAGGAAATTGCTCAATATCGAGTCCCGCGTGCTTACCCTGCGCCTGCCTGAGGGCGCAGAGAATGATCTGCAGGTGGTATTCGGGATCCTATCCAAAGCACTGCAGAATATCGAAGACCTGCCCGTAATCCCCCGTGAAATCGAGGACATTCTGACGATCTCGACGGCCGAACGGCACCGCTGGCTGAAAGATGGTCGCTTGCAGAGCGCCGGGACGAAAACGGTGAAACTTCGCGGGCGGGCAAGGACATCACCTTTCACGTGTTCGACCCGCAGCACGTTGAGGATGTGCTTGACCGCGACCTGGTAACGGTCTGGCGCGAACAGGACGCAGCGACAGCTGCAGAGAATAGGCGGCGAGCCGCGGGCGCGTCACCGATCCCCGGGATCTTGGTGAGCGCGCCGGCGGCGATGATCCGGTCGAGCGGCTGCGACAGCGCCGTCAGACTGTCTGCCGCGCGCAAGTATGCCTTTATGCGATAGGGATTGTCGCCGCGCATAGACGCCCGTTGTGCGTATTCCCTCAAAAGACTGGCGACGGTCCTCGGATTGATCTTTGCCATGGCTTCAGCCAAACGAGGCCGATCTCCGCAGGTTCCGATCAGGCAAGGCCATGAGAGCCGCGTTGCCGTTTAGATCCCGGCTTTACTGCCTTTCTTCCCGCGTCGGCCGCTACAGATCGGGCAAGGATTGGTCAGCGCGACCCCGCCCCAGCGAGTCAAGGATAGCGCGGAACTGAAAGGCAGCGGCGCGGACGGCCTCAAAATCGAGGCCTTCATCGGGGTCGGGGTCGAACACGAGGCGGTCGGCCTTTTCGACATCCGTATCCGGTTTCTGCCATCGGCTTTAGAAGCCTGACATTCCGGTTCCGGTCCCCTTAAGTGTGCGTCCGGTTTTGATCCTCTCGTCGAACCCATGTTTCGATTGACGATTAGTCGACGTGCCCCATTGACGCCAAGTACCTCGCCCAGAGCAGCTCCGATGCCAGTTTCAAGAAGTGCAAAATGGCCCATAAATGCGCCGACCAGGGGGAATGCTCTCGTATCCGGGTCTATATCGAGCAGCGCGGACTTGGTCAGCATTAGACAGCCTAACGGGTCCTTCCCAACATAGCCATGGGCACCGGCCTGCTACTCACGGAGCACCCCCTCCTCCTTGGCAGCAGCCTCGAAGCCTGACGGACCTCTTCCGAAGTCACGCGGTCCTGAAAGGGGTCGGCGCACAGTTGCACAGCCTTCCTCCACTTAGGTCCCATCTTGGTCCACTTCAGGAGTTCCTCGGCGGCACTCTCGACATTGTTGCACCCGTAAGTGACCCCAGGTCGGTCGGTCTTGACGTACACCGGAGGGGAGAACCAATGGGTTGCCACAACACCCTCCTACTCAGGGGAGAGATACATCTTGGCCTCCTTTGCGGCAGCCTCAAAGGCCTTTCGTACCACCTGAGGGTCAATCGGATCGCCCTCCAGATCTGACAGGCAAAGGGTCACCGCCTTGTGCCAGCGAGGTCCTCTCCGGGTCCACGTCTTGAGCTGCTCAAGGGCTGCCCTCGCATTGTTGCAGCCATGCCTGGCCCCGGTTTCAGTCTTCACGAACACTGGAGGGACGAACCAGATGGGCGCCATGATACCTCCTAGTCAGGGGAGAGATACACGTTGGCCTCCTTGGCAGCCACCTCAAAGGCTTCACGGACCTCATGGGGGGAGGATTTGCCCTCGAATGCATCGAGGCAGGATTGGACAGCCTTGGTCCACTTCGGGCCCTTTGTGTCCCACGCCATGAGTTGCTCGGCGGCTCCCTCGACGTGGCTGACCCATGGCGAATGCCCGGACGTTTCGTCTTCACGTAGACCGGGGGAGAGAACCAGAGGGGACCCATAAGGGGGAACTTAGAGCGGCAAGAACCCGCCGACCAACCCCGCTTTAGCCGCAGCTAAGGGAACGATGTAGGCCCTCGCGGGTTTAGAGGTCGTGGTCCTTCTCGGATGTGCAGCCGCTGTGGCGGGGTCCGTCGCCTCTCCCTCACCGGCAGCGGGCTCCTTTCGCGAAGGCGGTGTTGGTAATAGACACCTAGAACCTTATACCGCATCCAATTTAGCTAGTTCTCATTGGGGGAGTAATGTCCCCTCCTCTTTTGCAGCAGCCAGGAATGCCTTGCGGGCCTGCTCAGGTTCCATCTCGTCGAAAATCACGGCCATGCAAACGCGCACCGCGAGGTCCCAGCAAGGGCCACGCTTGGTCCACTTCATCACCTCCTCGCCGGCTTTCTCGGCGTTGTTGACGTTGCGGATGATCCCGGGACGCTCGGTCTTGACCGGGACCGGAGGGTTGAACCAGTGGAGAGCCATACGTCACTCTTTGTCGGCCCGATCAAGTTCCTCCAGCAAATACCTTTGCTCAGCCGGGAGCTTCCGTTCTGCAGGCAGGTTTAGCAGCTTGCACGGTAATTGTGGATTACCTCTGACTATTAAAAATGACGCAGGACGGCGCGCCTCCGTTGCGATGCCACAGTGACTGAAGTTGGCTGACAGCTACTCCTGGGCGTCGAAAGCCACGCAGAGGCCCATGGCAGTTGCTGCCTCGACGATTGCCTCGGTTAGTTCTTCGTCGGAGGCCACCAAATAAGGCGCAGCCTCCCGCGCTTCGCGTAGTGCCGCTTTTATCGAGACCGGATCGCGACGGTCCGCCCTGTTGAGGAGTATAGTGATTGCTTGCTCTAGAAGCGGACCGACCCTTTGCGCGACGCTCATCCAGCCCTCCCCAGGGACCACGCCGAAGGGGAATCTACTCACTTCCTGACGGACATCAACGCCATGTACGAATCGTACAAATTGGCACGGTGTAACCCAGACCCGCGCCGGCTTTTCCACGAATGACTGCCAGGGAGATCACCACCTGACGCAGAAGTCGGCTGGGCACTCCGGACCACGAATCCAACGCCGACGGGAGATTTAGGTACCGGGCTCGGCGTTGTCGCCACGGAAGTGGTAGCTGTCCACCACCCTCTCGCGAGCAGGGCCGAACAGTGGCGTCGAGAGTAGATCCTCCAGCTTGGCGTTGGCCGACCAGGGCTCGTCTATGAGGCACCAGTCAAGCAGGAAGTGGTCGCCAACTTTGGAGATCAGCAGCCCAACGCCGATCCGAGTTTTGAGATCGTACTTCGCCGCTTGGGTAAACAGTTCCACTGCGTTCGTTCTCATCCTGATCCCGTCCTCGCCAATGACTGGCCAGTCGGGGTCCATACTTGCGACCATGAAAGTGCAATCGGTCATCGGGAACGCGAACCTGAATGGTCGACGAGGTGTTCCAGCCTTGCTAGCCTCGAGGGACACGACAAGCCGCCTTTTGAACTCGCGCCAGATGGATCGGGGGACGCGAGCGAACTCCTCCATGATCCGGTAGTAGTCCGTGCTCCTTTCAGGGTTGACGATGTGACTTTGGAGGTCCCGCATGATGTATGAAAGATCAAACCCGCCAACATCCTGCACGAAGGCGCGCAACTTCTCGATCGATCCAGGCTCCGGCAAGTCCATCTCCGACAGGAACGCGACCATGATGTCGGGCTCCTCCACGACCACGCCGGCCTCGCGCAGTTGCGGCAGGACCAACTCTCGATATTCGAAGTACAGCCGCACGTCGTCGGGGACGCGCAGTTTGTCCAATATTCCCAGATAGTCGTGCGCGGCCACGATATGAATGAAACCCACCGTGGCCGAGACGTGGAACTTGGTCTCCCTGCAGTCCGCAGGCAGCAGCCGGCCAGGAAGGAAGACGACGATCTTCTTGAGGTCTAGGAGGTCGACCCCCTTCACCGCTATCTCGTGGCCCTGTGCGTTCGTGAGGCGGATCTCCTCGTGCTCGGCCAGGTATCGCACCGTGTCCTTGATCTGATCCGTCGCTTTCCGGAGCACCTTCCTCGGGAACCACTGTCGCTCAGCCTCAGGGTCCGACGTCTCCTCAGCCCGTTCCTTGAGCTGGAACACCATAGCCAATGATCCGATCTTCACCATTCCGTCCGCCAGTTCGACCTGCTGTTTCGGACGAGGGAAGAATCTCGTTTCGGAGAAGGTGAACTCCTTCCAGAAAGTGGTGGCATTGAGATGTGAGGTGAATTCTTCCAGCGTCATGTCGTACAGATAGGCTATTGCCGGTACACGTTGAAGTGCGGCTAGGGATCGTCAGCAATCAGATAGCCGCGCGTCGGTTACCGGTATTGAAAGAGAGATAGAGACGCCTCGCTCTCCTGACCCCATCATGCGGCGGCTCCGCGCCGACCGCGAAGAGAAGCGAGTGACCCGCGGGGCGACATGGTCCGGAAAAAAGACAGGAAACGCTTGACCTCACCGACCCCAATCAGAGAAGTCTGCTAGTCATCGTCCTATTTCGCTCCGCCAGTTCCCAACAGTAACTTGGCCAAAGCAAAAATAATAGTGGCTATAGCAACGCAAAAAGCAATAATCAAAAAAATTCCCCCAGCGTTTAGATCTTCAATCCAAACGACAGCAGCCAAGCCGATCAAGAACCCAATAGCTCCGGCCGAACCGTATTGTAAGAAGTTCATCTATCCGCCCTTGATGCCGAAAGCAGACGCAATCTCCTTGCCGTATTTATTTGATACGTCTCGTATCTTTTTCTTGAAATTATCCAAGTTCCATCCTGGTTTAAATAAATCGTTGTCACCCTGTATCTCGCCCTTCCAGGCGTTCATCGCAGCGACGAAATCACCGTATTCTTCGAACTTTGACATGTCCTCATACAAGATTATTGGCTTCTCGTCTCGTATGCTTTTCCCTGGCGCCCAAGCAATCAAAAATGGTCCTTTCCCGTCAGGCGACCACCCAGCGCGCCTAGCGGAATCGATTGCGACCGTTGACATGGACAGACCAAAATTCGAAACAACTACCTCGCAGTCTTCCTTCTTTGATCCCGCGTTGAGTTTGTCGGAAATATTATCATCATTTATCGGCCAAACTGTAACCATCTGGTTGGCTGGCGACAGATCTAAGTTGAAAGCAGAGACAAAACTATTGAGATATGCCTGGCACACCTTAAGATGTCTATCTTTGTCAAACTCAGAAGCTTTAGCAGGAAATGCTAAAATGCCGTATGCCCCGAAATTTTCAGGAGGGTATTCTCCTGGTCCGCTGAACATCCGACTCGCCTTAACTCCTTTGGACAGTGTATTACCTACATCTTGCACTGCATTGGTTAATACCTGACCTATTTCTTTTATCGCCTTTAGATCCTTGAAAGGATCAGTAAACCAGTCGGCGTCAGCCTTGACTGATGAGAAGACCACGATGGGGAGGCAAAGCAGTAGAGCGGACAATTTCCGGGCCATAGTCGAAGCCTTATTGTTTCGAGTATTCCTGCATAACATTATCATACTGCGGTCCTTTTCCAAAACATTTGCGGGCTGTTGAAAAACTGTTTTGTTCACGGAACGTATCGGGATCAGACCGAGCACAGACCAGATTCAAAACAGGTATCTCCGAGCCTTTTTCATCAGCCTGTTAGGAGGCCACAGGGGGTTGGGTCACGCCTTGACCCGGCGTGCGGGAACCGGCGGGGGGAGCACCGCGCAAGGGAACGGGCGCACGACGCGGCACGGCGGCTATGCCGTCAGCCAGCGCGTCAGAAAGCGCATCGAAGAGGCGTTCGGCTGGATCAAGACGGTCGCCGGGCAGGAGAAGACAAGTTGCGCGGTCGCGACCGCGTCGAGTGGGCCTTCACCTTCGCTGCCCCCGCCTACAATCTGGTGCGATTGCCGAATCTGCTGGCGGTGCCGGCATGACCGCGCCCGCGGGCTGCCAACTGGTCGGCCACTGGCGGATCATCGAAGCCGATCTGTGGGATCGCAGCTGCCTGAACCTCGGTAGACCCGCAACCATCACCGTCGGACCCGACAACCATGGCGAGATCGCCTTTGGCGCCCTGCAAGCCGGCCTCGATATCAGTTACAGCTCCTCGACGATCTTCTTCACATGGGCCGGCTTCGACGAGATGGATGAAGTCACCGGCGATGGTTCGGCCGAATTAGCTCGACGACGGCTCGATCGAGATCATATTCGCCTACCACAACGGAGACGAAGAACAGCCTGCTAACGTAAAAGGCTGTTCAGATAGTCCTCGCTCCCGAGGGCGTAGCAGACCATGAGCCCGTACAACAGGATTGGAACTGTTGTCTGCTTGCAATGCGCCGGCGTGTTGGCCAGCAGCATTTGCGACCGCCGTTACGAAGAGACTGATCAATAGCGACCAAGACCGCAATCCGGAGCGGGACAGCTTGAATAGACCCGTGCGAGCAATGTCGCAGTGTCCCCTGAGCCAGCATCTTGGCCGATGACTGCAAATTCCGCAGTGTGGTTCATGATGTTCCAGAAAGAAACGGGCCTGAACGGGTGCTTTACCCGCCAGAGCCCCGCCTGCGGCCAGCGACGGGAATGGACATTTTCTGATATTCAACTGGCAGGGGATACCAATTGTCGCAAACGATGGCCCTCACATCCCGCCCGCCCGATGGGGAGTGGTCAAGCCGTACGGGCTTCTCAAACACTCTCGTGAGAACTAAGGCTTTCGAAAGCGCAGCGCCCCACCGGAAAACATGAGGGCAGCGCCTGACTTCTCATTCGCCTTCACGGTAAATCCCACGAGACTTTCGGGTTCGGCAAATACAGGCACATTAAATTCAACGATGAACGAGTTTCCGTTGACCTTTGCAATCGTGGGCAACGACTTTGTGACCTGCTCCACCCAGCAGGGCTGATAGCGCAGCTCGACCTGGTAGGGCGGCGTTCCACCGGACAGCTTTCCAGCAATTGATGCCTTACTGCCGCTTGGCAGGGATTCCTGATTCCAAGCGAGTTCCGAGATCGTCAAGGCCTGCGGCGCCGCCGTCCCAAATCCCGCGGAGCCGTAATAGAAGCCCAGAATGGTCCCCAAGACACCTATGATGATGGCGAGCAGGTCCTTGCCTAGTGGAAATCGTAGTTTAACGTCCTCCGGCCCCATCCAGAACGTCGAAACGGCGACCAGCACGATCACCCCGGTAGCACTCGAGGCAAACAAAAAGGTCAGAAGTCCGCGAGCACCTTCAGCCGATGAAAGCGTCGTGAAACGACCTGGGTTGTTTATGCCCCATAATACCATACAATAAATGCAAGAAAGCGACCGCGCCGGCAGCTAAGACCGCCAGGCTCATCACATCCGAGTAATCATGGCCAGCTTTGTGCTCAGCTACTTCCAATTGGCATATTTACTGGTCAGCGTCTGCTGAAGACGTCGCTTCTCATCAGCGTCAGAAATCGCATCAATCTTGGTATAAATGTCGCCCAGCACCATCTCTGCCAAAGGGATTTTCGCCCGCAAGAAACTCAAGGTCCTTATCGCCGGAGCTTTTCTGGTTGGCGATGTACGTTGAGAAACCGACAGCACCACCAACAGGCTGTTTGTGCCGAACAACCCATAGATATACTGCCAACACGGCCGAAATACCCCACCCGATGACCGCCCACGAAATTGACGTCATGTTCTATGCCCCCACCCGCACAATTAGTGTTGCGGTTAAACATGATTGTTCATTTGCCCCCCTAGCCGAAAGGCTTATTCTTCTGCAAAGACGCTCCCTTAATTCGGGCCGCAGATCTTCTCTAAAGTGTCCGTTCCAAAAAGAGTTGAGTGATTTCAGCAGGTTGTGATTCCGTCGGATTTGCAAGATTCGATGGAGATCACGATGGCCTGGACTGAAATCACCCGTGCGCATTATGAGCGGCGTTGCGCCCGCTACGCAAGCGATCTGACCGATGCAGAGTGGGTGCTGATTGCGCCAATGATGCCGTCGGCGAGCCGCATCGGCCGGCCGCGCAAGACAGACCTGCGCGAGGTCGTGAACGCACTTCTTTTCCTCGCCTCGTCGGGCTGGCGCGTGGCGATTGCTGCCGAAAGACTTCCCACCCTTTTCAACGGTGCAGAAGTACTTCTATCGCTGGCGTGAGGCGGGCTTGTTGCGGACCATCAGCAACAGCCTCGTCATGGCGGCGCGCGAGGCTGAGGATCGGGAAGCGAGCCCGACGGCGGGCGTGATCGACAGCCAATCGGTCAAGACCACGGAAAGCGGCGGAATTCGTGGCTTCGACGCGGGAAAGAAGATCAACGGGCGCAAGCGTCACATCGTTGTCGACACCATCGGCCTGAGGTCGGGCTCGTCGTCCACGCCGCTGATATCCAGGACAGGGACGGCGCACCGGCTGCCCTCAAGACCATTCTCGAACGCTGGCCGTGGCTGCGACACGTCTTCGCCGACGGCGGATATGCCGGACCGAAGCTTAAGGGCGCGATGCAAAAGATCGGCACGTTCACCCTGGAGATCGTCAAGCGGACGGATAAAGCCAAAGGCTTTGAGGTCCTGCCGCGCCGCTGGGTCGTGGAGCGCACATTCGCATGGCTGGGGCGATGCCGCAGGCTGGCCAAGGACTGGGAGAAATCCCTCGCTTCCGCAGAAGCCTGGATATACGTCGCTCACATTCGCCTGCTCACCCGCAGGCTCGCAAGAAGTTGATATCAAAACACTCTTTTTGATTCAGGCTCTAACACCAGTCCGAGCACCTAAGGACTACCCGCAGGCGGGGATTCCCCGATCTCTTGCCTCTTGTCGGGAACAGGTTTCGACAGCAAACCCGTTCGACCAGATGGTAACTTGGTCACTTCCGCCTACCCCCTTGTAGCAGCTGCCGTCGACCGGCGAAGTCTTCTCTTTCAACCCAGTTGCCTGAGAGCGCCTGAAAGCCAACACCGAAGCGCAATGAAGCATGAGCTCCGTTATCATGTGATCATCAAGCTGATTGGAACTCAGAGCCTCCTTGATCCTGGAAATCTGGTCAGGGGGGCCTATGTCCTCTGCACCGACACTGACCAACGCTTGAAAATGTAGGCGTTCCTGACTCTTTGTCTTCTTGTCGTTTTTGGTACGCGACTTGGCTTTGTCAGCTTTCTGCGCTTCGGGAACTGTTTTCCTTGATTTTCCCATCGAACAACACCTTCACTGGAGGGGACTGACCAGGCCTCTGAGCCCGGTCTGAAGCTGAGTATTGAGATGCGTAGCCTCGGCCAAAGGCGTAAGGCCCGTTGGCCTTCCCTTGACCGATTTATCAAGCGGGCCGAACGTGAACACGAGTTCGTGGGTCCGGTCGCGATTTGTGCTGAAGAATGTTCCGGAGGGGTTCACACTCGCCCGAACGAGCTTCCAGGTCGGCGTGATCGAACCGGAAGTGACGATCTTGAAGGACACGGTTTGCGAAAGCACGTTTTTCTGTCCGGTGATCGGCACGCTGGATCCCGGGCTGTCAGCAACATTGAGTATCGTGGCGCCGATGCGACCTTCAAGAAGTGAGGACAGCTTCAAGTCACTGTCGACAAGGAGGGAGCCTTCCTTGTTTCCAAGGGGGTCGCGGCACCCTCTTTTAGAGGAGTCGACGGAGAAAAACTGGGGCCTGTACAAATCCGCCACAGTGAAAAAGACGTTCGTCTTTTGCAGACGGGTCGCTTCAGCGGAACCTGCTAGTCCAGCAGCCGCAGTGAATATCGATGAAGGGCCCGAAGGTGGGGTAAGAAGGACCGTCGGGTTCACCGATGTCTTTTCGACAACTGTGAGGTTGATGGCGACCTCAACGCCCCAGTTGTTGAGGAAATCGGTATAGGTCTGTTGTGTCTTTCGATATTTTGCGTCTCTTCTGTCATTCTCTATCACTTGCGTTACGGTGTAACTAAGCTCGCAGCCAACGCTTCTGATGATCGTGCTGATCATGTCGCTTTCTTTAAGCGTGTTTACGTTGGGCCATTCGCGAGTGCTCGGAACGTACGTTCCGCAGTCGGCAAGGGCAAGGCAGAAGACAGACGTCAGCACGCAGCGCCAGAAGCACATAGATACCACCCCCAATGCTCAGACTTAAAAATGTATAAGCTTTTCGGGAAGGGACATAATTGCCTCCTCGACTTACCCCCTATGCTCAGCCGTAGCCTTCTAATGATAAAATCTAAATGCCCGCTTCGGCGATAAAGAAGGTAGATGCGATTCCAATGAAATCCTTGTGCCTGAACGGCACTCGATGACGGAAAAGTTTATGAAGCCCCCTAGCCTCTTCTAGGCCATCATCACTCAAGTGTGTGATATTGGCAATATAGCTCCGCAGCGATTGTCGTTGCCGGAGTTATTTTTTCTAATTCTGGTCACAACTGTTGGCAGCGTCGCGGTTGGCCCCGAAGGCTCTGACTTTCGGATTCTTCGACTTCTGGTTGGCGCATCGGGGAAACGACGACGCCACTACTGTACCGACAAAAAACCGGCAAGATGCACATCGCGGCTTGGATAGCTTGTTTCGGCGCCTTCGAAGCGGTTCAGGAGGCGCGTTTGCCCCCGGCAGCGTTCTCATCCATGCAGCGATCGAGCAAGCCATTCTGGTGACGAGATTCCCGGGGTGAGTGCCGTCGCGTTTCGTTCTCCGTTTCCTTGCCCTACACCTAGTTTTAGTTTAACGGTCGCTGCCAAGTTCCCCACGTAAAGTAAAAGGAAGCGGGCCGACACCTCTTGGGGGCGGTGGGGAAGGAAGCTTATGGGGCCGTCGGCCTAGCGGGTTGGGGTCCGCCACCGTGAAAGATACCAGGGTTGGCTATTCCAAATAATTGCGCGATCGCGGGAGGTCTGGCTAAACCTTAGCTTTCCGCTTCGCTGGCCCCTTCTTAACCGATGCACCAGGTTTCCGACCTAATCCGATCGATTTCGCCAGTTCCGATCTCTGTGCGGCATAGTTTGGCGCAACCATCATAATCTCTGGCAAGTCCCCATTTGGACCGGTATTCGTCGGGTGTCATTCCAAGCAAGCCCAAGTGGCGCTTCATCGACTTGAATTGGCGACCGTTTTCCAGAGAAATAATGTAGTCGCGAAACACCGACCTTTTCGGATTGACCGCGGGTGTTTGAGCTGGCGCCTCGACGACCGCCGGCTTCCGAAGCGCCGAGAGGGCGGAATTCACAGAAGCAATGAGGTCAGGCAGTCCCGCAACCGGGACAGAGTTGTTCTGGGCAAAAGCGGCGACGATATCCGCAGTCAATTCAATCAATTCAGCATCACGCCGATCGGCTTCTTCAGTCAATGGTTCGAACTCCTTTGTTGCCTCGCCTTCGTATTGAGGAAAGTCCGACAGTGCAAGGAAATCAGCAGCCTAATCAGCTTTCCAAAGGCTGAAAGTCTGGACGGAGGAAGGACTTGCATCAGCTTTGTCGCCCCTTCCACAACTACTTTCCGTGAAAGTACATCTCTATCGTCCAGCTTGGGCGCCCTGCTCCAATCGCTATGTCCACGATGGATCTGAATCAGATTTTTCGCCTGGGCCCCCAGCCAGACTCTCACAGACGGAACTGTGCATGGCGGAAATGAGAGGCGAATCAATCGGATTGCAGGTGTCGGGATCGAGCCCATCCGCGCGTCCTTATATAGACTCGTCAGCAAGACGAAGCATGCGCAGCTGGCTCAAGCGATTGCTGTCCGTCCGAAAAATTCGGGCAATGATCTATCCTCTGCAATAACCGCGATACGAAGAGGTTGGGCCGCAGGGTCGAATGTCGCGCGCAGGAGCTTCCTCAGAAAACTGGTCTCGTCGTTGACGTCGCACTTCTGGACATCAACACCAGATATTGGTGTGAACATTGGGCACTCTGCGGCCCGCGCGATCCCCGGCGTCAGCAGCAAGAGTACGAAGAGGACAGCTGCCCGCAGTATCATGGTGCCTCGCCCATCTCTCCCTGATCTTTTAGCGAGCGTTCCCAGAAGAATCGCGCTTGATAAGCAGTTACAGCAAGCGTCGTTACACCGAGGAACGTCAAATCGTCCTTCCCGCTATCAGTTTAAGAATTGGAATCAGGGTTAGCGGGGCGCAGCAAAGCGGAGGCAGGAAACTCGCAACGGTAAATCTTGCGGTGCCACCGCCTTTAAAATAGACGCTCCCCAGATACCGCTCCTATGGTCCCAATCAGAACAGCTACCAGATTGATGACATCGCTGGTCGCAACGAAAGCTTCATTCGAGGGAAGCGCGAAGGGACTGACGAACGCGCCACCAGCGAGGTAACATATTTCCGAGAAATAAGATCACCGCTCCGACTGTGACGGCCTTTTGCAAGACCTTCATCGGTGAGAGCGTGAAAATCACAACCGCCAAAGCGACCGATGCGACAAAGACGACGAGCGAAATCATATTACTGCTCCTATCCACCTAAGGCCGCAGGTCCTCGAAAAGATAGAAGTTGGCCGCATCAATCTTAGGGCGACAAAAGCTGCTGTACCCTGGCTAAGGTTTGCGCAGGTTCCATGGCCGAGATGATTTCTGTCGGCTCGCCACTCGTGTGAAACGGCGTCATAAATTTGATCGGGGTTCCGTTGATTTCTGTTAACTGGCCGCTCCAAGCCAGTGAATAGAGCTTCTTCAGGTCGGCAGTGTCGTCTGCGGTCAACTTACTGTCCGCGCCGTAGTTCATGATGCTGAACTTCTTATGCGTCCCAAAAATGATGGAGGGCCAAGCGGTCTCACTGACCTGCGCGAAAAAATGCCTAAGTCCAAAAATGTGACCGATTTCGTGAACTAAGGTCTCAATCTGCTCTGTCGGGTCTTGTTCGAATATCTTGGGATAGATAGTCACGACGTGCCGCCCGCCGTCGGGGAAGAACGCGCTGGCCAGTACGCAACCGTTGACGTCGCAGTCGTCGCTGTGTTTCACCACAATCTCGAAATCCCAGGCGTCGTCTCGCTGCGCGAACTTGATTGGCACTGCATCGCCCCAAGCAAGAATGGCCTTCGCGAACAAATCCTCAACTTGAGCCTTGACTTTGGCGGGATCTGCAAACGATTGCACGGAGCTCTCACGGAACTTCCAGCGCAGCGTTGTTCCTTTTGCCCACAAAGGAATAAAGCCTTCTGAGGCGTCGACGACGATTTCTAACGGGGATTTGCCCTTTGGGGTCTTGTGCCCGCGTTCTTCGGTGTCGCAGCGGACACCCTCGCGGATGACGTGGACAAGGGGCTTGGTATTGCGCTCGGCGGCTTTATCGTCCCGGAGTTCCGGCGAAACGCTGGCTTTGGTGGACTTCGCGGGCGATAGTGTCTTTTCTTTTGTCCGTGCCATATGAAAGTTTCTCCCCATCCGTGATGAAACGCATTCGGCGATCTTGGTCTGCCGGGTTCCCGACTTGCAGCGCCCCACTAAACCCTTTTACGCTGGGACATTCTTAAACCAGCTTGCCCGCGTCCCGGGCAAAGCCTGCCCGTGGTCTTCCATTGCTGAAGGCGCAGCGTCCGGTTCGGGGCCGTAAATAATCCTTAAGGCCGCTTGCATCGTCGGCACATCCAAGACCCGTCCCGAGTGACCAGGATGATTGTGCCCAGCGTGATGGGTTGGGGATGATGACGCACGCGCTCCCTCCCACGGCTCGTCGTTCTTCACCCAAGTCCCGTCGACCGCGAACCATTCCACACCGTCAAGGGTCATTGGCTTGACCACTCCAGGTCGTACAGCTTCGTGGGCGCGATACCAGTCGTTGATGCGGTCATCGACCCACCCGTGCAGCCGCCAAAAAATCGGATTAATATGCGATGAAAAAGTCTCGCCTAGATAGTCGTACTCGGGATCCAGCCATTTTTCATCGAAGTCCAGTGCGTCGCGGCCGTTGGGAAGCGGCAAACCGCGCTTGGCCACATCACCGGTAGGGTCGCGGGTCACCGAGGTCCACCGCATATGCATCCAATTGTGGATGGTGAACTCAATCCGTGAACCAAGCTCGCCGAGCGACAGGGAGGCGAGGTAGTCCGCGGAGGTATAAAGCGCCTCCCATGCCTGGAATCGGCCATAAAGCGTTGAGGTTTTCCTCAATTCGAACAGCCAATTCGTCGTGTCAGGGTCACCCGGCACGACCCACGCTGGCGGCAGGGAGTATCCGTCGAGATTGCCAATCTGCGACGCCTTCGTTTCGGGCGCAAACGACGAGGGGAACTGCTGCTGCGGCAGACGTCGCCAGGTCCCGACAGAGGGATCCATAGCTCGAACCTCCTTCACCATGCGCCGGTGCATGTAGAAAAAATCTTCGCCCGAACCGTTGGCAAGTCGATCGGCCGCCAGACTTGCTCGCTCTTTGGTTTTTGGGCCAGGCTGCCAACCGGTTGCGCGCAGAGCCTCCTTCTTGGGGTCGCTCAGGTTGTCCCATGTGTCGCGCGAGGCGTGCCAAAGCGCATGATGGTAGCGATGCTCTGCCGAGCTCATCATGTCGATGATGCTTTTCGCTAGGGGTATCGTTTTGCGTGGTTCAAGGAAATCCGACTTGACCGCGACAAAAGAGAACACTGAACCCGCCGGCGCTCCATTATGGGCCACGGTGCGCGTCACGGTCCCTACGATCGTTGGGCGATTGCGCGGCGCGTCCGGCCACTCGGGGGATAGGTAGCCCCGGTAGTCGTAGATCCAGCCGTCATACTCGGATTGAGGCTTGCCCTTGGCACGCCAGCTGATCACCGCAGGGTTGCCAGGTATAACGGTGCCTTCAACGAGTAAGTAGGGTTCGGTACCTACACAAAGATCTGGGCGCTCCCCCAATAAACCATAGATGTGCCCGTCCTCGCTAACTTCGAGGGATAGTTCGGCTTCCCAGACTGTCAGTTTGCCAAAATCGCCAACATTCCCCGGCACATTTAGAAAGCTACGGTACGTCCAGATGCCAGGGATATCTAGATTGATACCCATCGACGCCCCCCACCCCTTCATTTCCGCTTCCTTACATTAGCAATAAAGCTTGGCGAGTCGACTCCTATTTGTCGTAATGTCGAAGTTGGCGGGTGCACCTTGAACAATCAGCGCACTAGATTCAGTTAAGACCCCATATGAATTTGCGAATGAGCGTCATCGAGGGTTTTCTCTGATATCGACATGTATGATGAACGAGCTCAAAACGTCCGGGAGTAGCGCGAGAACAGCTGAAGCCGGCGTGTCTGCAAACGCTCAGGCGGGTGGAGGCCGTCTCGGATTCGGAAGCGGCTGTTGTGTTGCGGTCCTTGCCGACGACGACTGTCCATACCACCGTCTTCATGTTGTCATAGATGGCTTGGGTCTTGATTTTCATTGGGACTCGTTCTTTAGTTATGTTCGAGGGCTACGTTTTCTGCAGAATAAACTGCGTTCAGACCCTGCGTTTGGCGTGAGTATTGTGGCGGACCGCAAGGCTTACGGGGTCGAGCATTTATGCGCGATCGTATGCCAGGAGATGCTTAGCTGGATTGACGAGATGTCGGTCCACGAGATCGTCTAACGTTAATGTTTTTTTTCACGCAGGCGGCGATTACTGCGGCGCACCGCGGACCGCCTTCCCAAGAAACAGCCAAGCATTCGGACCTGATTTCACTGCGATGCCTATCGAAGAAGCGAATAAAACGCGTAGGCTTCAGCGTCATTCGGATCGTCCGCGGGGTCTACAACGGCTACAGAAGGTTTAAGTACGACTTGCAAGGAGTGAAGCCAGACTCGCAGTTCTTTCGGGACCGCCAGTGGGGCGACTTTGATATCTGCCTCCAAAAATTCTACCCCCTTACAACGGGAGTGGCCCTCGGGCGCAGATCTATATGGAAAATGTCAATGCATTCACCGAATATTGCGCAGCCGACCGGCGACTGACGCACACTTACGTTCCGGGATCATGGGTGGGGAAATGGCAAGGGCTGCAGCTACAAAGAGAACCTTCGACGCACTGCCTGACACGATTGACTTCCGAGATGCAATCTTTACGCCGACACTTATCCGTGTCGCACCCGAAAGTGATATCAGCGCCTATTATGGCCTTGGCATACCCGTCCTGGATCAGGGCCGAGAAGGCGCATGCACCGGCTTCGGTTTGGCGACGGTCGCAAACTATCTCCTGAGGGTCCGAGAAAGGAATCCGGCGGCCGACGAAGTAAGTGCCTGGATGCTTTACGCGATGGCCAAGCGTTATGATGAGTGGCCCGGGCAAAATTACGAGGGATCCAGTGCGAGGGGAGCCATGAAGGGATGGTTCAAGCACGGTCTTTGCGCTTATGCGCTCTGGAAGGAACGCGATCCCGATCCCACTGTTGAGGAAAAGCGGTCGGCGGACGCGCTTGCTCGTCCGCTCGGCGCTTATTTTCGCGTGAATCACAAAGACCTCGTCGGCATGCACGCGGCGATTAACGAAACCGGCATTTTGTATGCCACGGCGCGCGTTCACGACGGATGGCAGTCGGTCAAGCCGGAACAGGAGAATATTGAATATCGTCCCGGGCAGATTGGCGGGCACGCCTTTGCGATCGTAGGTTACAATCGCCGAGGCTTCTGGGTTCAAAACAGCTGGGGGGAAAAGTGGGGCGCAAAAGGGCTGGCAAACCTGTCCTACACGGACTGGCTCGCGAACGGCACAGACGTATGGGTCGCGTCACTCGGCGCACCCGTCGACCTGACCTCGTCGCTTGCTACCGCAAACATGAGAGCGGACGCTCCGCGCAGCTACCAAAGCCAGGTTTATGCAGACCTTCGTCCATACATCATCACGTCGAAGAACAATGGTGTCTTGGACGACAAGGGCACCTATGGCTTAACCCCTGCTGGGTTGAAAACTCTGATAACTGAGCGGATGCCGCGCGCCATGTCATCATGGCAAACTAGGCGTGTGCTGCTCTATGCTCACGGCGGTTTGGTCGGTCAGGACGCTGCGGTGCAAACGGTTTCAGGCAATCTCGCGCCGTTGCTTCAATCGCAGGTCTATCCTCTCTCATTCATCTGGCGCTCGGACGTTTGGACGACTTTGTCAAACATATTGAGGGACGCAATTGGGCGTCGGCGGGACGAAGGCCTCCTGGACAAAGCCAAAGATTTCATGCTCGACAGGCTAGACGACACTCTGGAGGTCGGCGCGCGAAACCTCGGAGGTAAAGCGCTGTGGGACGAGATGAAAGAAAACGCGCGGATGGCGACGGAAGAAAAACTTGGCTCGGCGAACTTGGTAACCGACCATCTCATCAAGCTCCACAAGGACGGTGAGATTGATGAGGTCCATCTCGTCGGACATAGCGCCGGATCGATATTTCATGCCCCGGTCGTTTCAAAATTCGCCAAGGCCAAAGTCCCCTTAAAAACTGTCAGTCTTTGGGCGCCTGCGTGCACAGTCGCGCTCTTCAATGAGACCTATTTGCCAGCGCTCAAGAAGGGAATGATCGAGAAATTCGATCTTTATACGCTTGACGACCCAACGGAGCAGGACGACGATTGCGCCGGCATCTATCATAAGTCGCTGCTTTATCTTGTCAGCAACGCGTTTGAAACAACACCTCACATCCCTGCTCTAAAGGACGGAGTTCCTATCCTCGGCATGGAAAGATTTGCCAAAGATGCGCTGGGGACGCTATTCGACGGAACAACCAAGCAGTGGAATTTAGCTCCGGGTCCAGCCTCTAAAGCAAGGCACCACGGCGATTTCGATAACGACGAAGCGACATTACTGTCAACGCTGCATCGAGTGCTCGATGGTTCCGTAACCAAGATAGCCAAGGATCTCGCGAAGCGTAGGCCGACTGGCTCCAACATACAGAAGCGAGAATTCAGGCAGTCCCTCGACCAAAAGCTCGGCCAGCCTTCCGCAGCGAAGTGAAACCCATGCTTCCTAAGTCCCGGTGGGCCAGTCCGTCTACGCTGATACGCCTGGATATGTTACGGAGTTCAGAGCTCACGGAGCTTACTCTCCACGAACCGCAACACTTGGTGGCCACCTGCCTGCGGCTTCCCGCTCGCTGTGATCGTCGACTATGGATCGGCAAGAAGCGGGGGGCCGCCTCGGCTTACATTGAGCTTTGCCGCTAGGCGGGTCTTTCAACCGCGAAAGAAATCCATCAGATTGGCCCGTGGTGAGCGCGCGGTCTCCGCGCCGGCAGCGCCAGAGATTACTTTCTGTAGTATGAGAGGGGTCAAGAGTCCAATTTGGAATGCCGTCAATGCCTGCGCTTGGCTTCCAAAATTCAACCAAGTAAAAGCACCCGAGACAAATATCATCAGCGCTGTGATAATCCAGTACGGTGCACTTTTTAGATACTCTGGAAACCGTGGATTTGTCTTTAGGCCATACCAATGAACAAGCTCGGCGACGAAGCCCCCAAAAAGGCCAACCAGGAAAACGCTCAGCGCAGTGGTCAACGCTACTCCGCCACTCATGTCCAATCCTCCAGTTCGACTGCCAACCAGTCCAGATATGTTTGTAGTATAGCTGCCGATCGCTTTTCCAGTCCCATCTACATGAGTTCGCGGTCTCGGCTGCGTTATTCTGTGGAGGGAGCCTTTTCCTTGGCCAATGCAATTGCCGTTCTCTCTTCCAGCGATCCGCCCACCGGTCTCCATGATGAGGATCTTACGCGCAAGTCGCTGGAGACCATGTTTCGAGACATAGGGTCCAGGGAGGGGCAGCAAGCATGCGAACTCATTCTGGTGCTCTCGGGTCATGGTGACCAGACTGGGGAAGAGACTTGGTTCTGTACCTATGACGCTCGTCCTGATGGGATTGACCTGGCGGGCAGCGATCTTGCCGATCTGGTCATGCTTGCCAGACCGGCCAAGGTATCGGCGGTACTTGACTTCTGCCATGCCGGCGGCGTCGCGCAAGATTTTCAGGCGTCCTTGTCAAAACAAATTGGCCACGAAAATGTCCTGATCCTTGCTGGCGCATCCACGCGGCAACTGGCCTACGAGCACCCTGCCCTTGGCAGGGGTTTGTTCACGATCGCGCTGCACGAGGCACTCGTCGACAAGAGACTGTTCGCGCTCGCCGGACTGCGCAAATCCACAATAGCAACGCCGTTTGGCGTATCGCTATCGAGTGACCTGTCGCGGCTTTTTGTGTTCGCAAGGGAGCGCACCGAACAGCTCGCCTATCTATTTGCGGGCGGTCGCATGCAGACGCCGGAGCTGCATGGCGCTGGCCATCTTGAGCTTTCCTGGTCTGATGCAACAATCGGTCCTCCTTCTGCACCGGAACCGCGACGAGCGCTGGCCGGCAGAATCAGACGTGTGTTTGGCTGGGGTGTAACGATCGCCGCTACAATCGGCCTGTTGCTTTACTTCCTGCAGTACCACATCGCTGTTCAGCCGAACGGCTGGATCGAGTTGCGGCCCGGCCCGGCCTGGATGTCCTCGTTGCTTCCCGTTGCGGTAGGATCGGGTGTCCAGTTGGCAGTCGCAGTCGACGATCTTGAGCCCGCTTCGCCTCGCTGGGACGAGGAGCGGATCAACGCCCGAACCGCCCTGATGCGCGGCGGCATAGGCGGGCTGGTCAATCACCCGGTAGGTGATCAAGAAAACTGGGAGTTTCGGCTGACATCCGAATTATCCAAGGAAGCTGCCCGCCGAATGGATTTCGTCTCGTCACGCATTGACATGACCAGTATCTGCGAGGCGACAAACATTCGGCGCGATCGAATCCGCGAATATCAGTTTGCACTCGAAGCTGCGTTGCTCGATCGGGCACGGTCCTGCCCCCCTACTTATTTTCTTTTGAATGGCCCCGAGATCGTCGACCTCTACGCCGTCGAAGACGTGCAGACGATCGCCGACTACGGGCTTTCGGGGCTTTCCGACCAGGCAATACGGACTTATTTGGCGGGCCTTGCCTTGGCCTATCGTGAGCTCGGGGATGAGGACACGAGGCGACGCTCACTGGAAGCGGCAGTATTGTTGATCTCCGTTCGCGCTGAACGCGGAGCGGTCAAATCGGCGGATTGGCTTGCCTTATTGCGATTCGTCGAGGAGATAGCACGAAGCCCCAAGCTTGCCGTCGCACCTAACACCGCAGTGTTTCCGCGTCTGGCCAAGTGCGGAATGAGTTGGTGTGAACTGTCGATGAAAATTGTCGAATATTTTGCCGCGGGCCCGGAAGCCTCCGGCATGGGCAGCGCGGAAGGCTTGATGATGTGGCTGATGGCGAAAGACTCTGAGAGACAGGCGGCGGAAGGGGACGCCACTCGTTCATGGTCGCTCCCGCCCCTCCTGTTGCTTGCTCGCCGCGGCGAACTCGACGAACGAGACCTCGACCTGATCATTCGGCGTTTTGGCTTGTTCGTCCTTAATGGCGAGATGTTCTATCCAGACGCCATCTGGTTGCCGAGATTTGCGCGCGTGGTTCCCCTCAGCAAAGAGTGGACCACTGCGCTGTGGAACTGTGCGCTTGACACAACAGGCAAAGACCCGCGCTGCCTCGCTCTCGATTCTGGTTTAGCTGCACGCGTGCTTGCCGCGCAGGGTCGCTTCCTCAGCACCGCGGCATTGGCCCGACTGGTCTCGCGACTCGACGATAGCATCAAGGATGAGCGCGATATCGCGGCGTATGCATCCGAAATGATCGACCTTGCATGCTGGGCGCCCATGCCCGATCGCTGGGTCTCAGGTCTGGAAAGAGGCGTCGCCTACGACGTACAGATAGCGCCGCCGCGCGCTGCCGATCCACTGACAGGCGTACAAATCATCGAAGTCACCGACGTCTCCGTAGCGCAGGCGCTGTCCGCGTCGCTGAAGAGCGATCACGGCAGCACGTCGGCGACAATCGACCTGCTCAAAAGGTACGCGTCCAACCACTTGTCCTATGCGGGCCTTGACATCGTCTATCGCGCGCTGGCGCACAAGCTGCGACAGATGGACGATCCAATCGGCCTTGACCTCGTGCGTTCGCTCCAGGACTCGAAATCGGATACACAGGCACGGGCAGTTCTCCTACGCGTCCTGTCGATCGCAACGAAGCTCGACGGGCTAAAAGACGCTCGTATCGTAGAGGGTCCCCGTTTCTGGCGTCTCGATGCGGTCCTGGCAGCGCGCAAGCAGCTTGGCGATTACCAGTTTGAACTGGATCATTTCTGCGAATAGTGGCCTGCTGCCGGTTTTTCGGACACGCTGTTAGTTCAGGGGGTCATTGATGCGTCGCCTATTTGTGCTTCTGAGCCTGTTGTTTTCGAGTCTGGCGGGCGCGGCTGCCGCGCGTGATATCAGCATTGCCACCTGGAATCTGGGTTGGCACATGGATCGCGCGACAGTCACGGACTGGATCGAAGCCTGCACCGCAACTTACGAGTTGGACCTGGCCACAAAAAGATACCGCCCATCGACACAGATCGGTGCGCGGTTCGGATGGGACATCAACGCATTCGATATAGAGGGTTGGGATGCCGCCCGCTTCCCTGTTTGCGATGTCTACGGAGCCAATAAGCAGGGATTCGGATTTGCCACCGTCCGCGTCACACTCGCCGCGTACGAGCAACGCCGCACCCAAATACAAAATTTCATCGCGAACAGCGTTCCGGCCGATATCATCGCCTTTCAGGAAGTAAGCGGCAAAGAAGCTGTTCTTGAGGTTTTGCCAAACGGCGCTGCCGATTGGCAGGTCTGCTCCTTCACGACCTTCAAGGTCCAACGTCTTGCCATCGCATGGAAGAGGTCTCTGGGCAGCCAGATCGCTTGCGCGACCGAAGACCCTCTGACGCTCAAAGATGTCAGGCCACCCAAGGATCAGCCCCGGCCAGGGCTGTCCTTGGCCATCGATATCGGCGGAACGCGTCTGCAAGTCCTCAATGTGCATCTGAAATCGAGCTGCGTCTCCCCCATCGGTGGAAACCCACTTGCTGGAGATGCGTCCGCTTGCCAGATCCTGCACGACCAGATCGTCCCCCTAGAGACCTGGATCGACCGAGAGACGGCGGTCACCGACAAGACCATCCTGCTGGGCGACTTCAATCGCAACCTCTGGCACGAGCTTGAGGACTCCCGAGCAGTGCGAAGTGATGGCAGCGACCCTACAACCCCACTCCCCGCGGGCGTGCGCGTGAGCTCCCTGTTTGAGGAAGTCATCGACGGCAAGCCTGCATCGAGCGCCTTCACGATGCTCAAGGAGCTGTGTCCTCTCAATGAGGTTGGGAAGCTTCTGTGCGGGATGGGTGAGACGCGGGCACTTGATACGCCAGAAGTCGATGTCTTGAGGTTTCACACCTATCTTGGGTGCCGAAATCCCATCGGGCTCGACCACATCTTGCTGGGACCGGGCCTTGTCCCTCGAGGTGATGCGACGCATACCTCGATTGGAAGACTCGGGGGGAGTCGTCATCCCAACAAAGACAATCCCGAGCCGCTGCTCGGCATCGCAGACCATTGCCCATTGATCGCAAGTTTTAGCTTTTAGGTCTGAGAGACTCGGCGCGTTCTTCGCTTGGCCGGTTTCATGGTCGCACAGATGAATAAGGACGTCTTATCCCCTGCGTTTAACGGGGCCCCAATCTTTGGAACCCTGCCGCGAAGGGGTGAGGAGATGGCGTTCGCCGACCCCTCGGTGTTGTATTGTTGCGTTTCACGAGTTCTACAGTAGTGTGCAACTGACTGATTTTCATGGGGCTGCGCTGGAATTCCAGGACGGTCGTCAGCGCAAGGCGGCAGTCGTGGGGGGATAGCGCATGCCGACCAACAACTGGATCCGGTTTCTTCGGAACTACGGGCCCATTCCGACCAACGACAATATGTACGACGAGACCATTCAGCGGGCTTTGGCTCGCTTGAAGATGCAGCCTATTGAGCTGCCCGCCCAGCATCTTGCGTGGCTGGTCGATAATTTCAGGTCGGACGAGTGCCAGTCCATCATCCTCACGGGCACCGCCGGCGACGGAAAGACCTATCACTGCCGACGCGTGTGGCTTGAGCTCGGAGGCACGATTGAGGACTGGAACGCCGGAGAGAAGATCCAGCGCCTCAGCTTGGGGTCTCGCCAACTCATCGTCGTCAAGGATCTGAGTGAGCTTCGCTCCGACGAGAGTAAGCCGCTGATTGAGCAGATGGCGTGGGATGTCGCAGACCCCAATTCCCCCAGGGTCTACCTGATGGCAGCCAATCATGGCCAGCTTCTCGAAAAAATGAAGACCGCCGGCAGCGACAAGACGACAAGCGCTCTGGTCGAGGTGGTCGAGAATCTCCTGGTCGTTGGCCGCAGTGGGAACTCTGCGATTAAGCTCGATTTGAGGGATCTCAGCCGGTCTGCCGCCGCCGTGATGATCGATCAGGTCATTGACGCGGTGACGCTGCACCCCGGTTGGAGCGGCTGCGGGGGTTGTCCGGCGCTAAATGGGGCAACCTGTCCGATCCGCGAGAACCGTGAACGGCTGGTCGGGACCCACGACAATCGTCTCTTCCGGCGACGGCTCGGCAATCTGGTCGAAGCTAGCGAACATAATGGTGGTCACTTTACCATCCGGCAGGTCCTATCCCTCGTCACGAACATCATTCTTGGCCATCCCGACGCACGCGACGGACTAATGGCGTGCACCGATGTCGCCGAATTGGCAGCCGCGGGAACGGCGGAGCGTGCCAGTCCCTACCGCAATGTATTCGGCGGGAATTTGAAACCAAGCCGCGCAGAAAGAACCGAACCCTTTCGCAAGCTCAACCTGTTCGGCATCGGCTCGGAAACGAGCAACAAAGTCGACAATATGCTGGTCTACGGTGCCGACGATCCGGCGTTGGTGGAAACCTACCGAGCCCTCGTGCAAACCGATCAGGTTTACGGCGAGACGCCAGCCTATAAACGGGCGCAACAGTCCTACCTCGAGGGCGACGATCCGAGCGCTGTCGCCCGGTTTCTCGGGCTCCTTCGCGGGCAGCGTCAGCGGTTGTTCTTTACCATCTCAGACGACCTGGCAGACACGTTGGACCTCTGGGACCTGACCGTCTTTCGGTACGCCGGGCTCTATCTCGAAACCAGTCGCGCGTTGGCCGAGAAACGAGCATTGCCGCGGCAGGTGATGCCCATGCTCGTGCGCGGGCTAAATCGGGTGTTCACCGGCATGCTGATCCAGAACCAGGACGAATTGGTACTTGCAAGTTCGGGAAGCCAATCGCAGTCGAGGACCAGTCCTCTGCTGGAGGAATTCGTGTCCGTCGCCCGCCGGGCTGGCGAGGAAGTGGCGTTGCTCGGTGACGGGGATGGAGGCATGAAGCTGGTGGTTCGGCTTGCGCGTGATGATCCGCCTGAAGTCACGCTGCAATTGTCGACGACCCGCTTTGAGTTCTTGGGCCGTGTGGCCGAGGGCGCATTGCCTACGAGTTTTTCGCTCGAGTGCCACGAGGACCTTCTTGCGTTTAAGGCACGGCTTCTGAGCGCCGTCGAACGGCGGCGGTTCCTTGACGGTGACGATCGCAGTGACGGGATCGTCCTCAAGTTCATCGACCTCAATTCTGATGGTCGTGCATCATCGCGTAGCGTGACGGTGAGGCTCTGATGATGGAGATCTTGAAACGCCCAATTTCCCATGAGGATCGCACTGGACCCGCGTTCTGGGTCGATGAAGCGATCTGGGGGCATCGCCTGCATGACGAACAGACGCCCTGGCTGATTCTGCTTGAATTCCTTGGCGTGCTCCGATCGGAGCACGTTGCCGGCCGCGCCTTGGCGGAAGAGGAGTTCAACGCACTGTCCTATCGTCCGCAGACGCAATTGCGACTGCGCAATCTGATCTTCAACAATCCCTATCTTCTGACCATCGGGGCCGAAAAGCTTTCCGACGATGCAGCCTGGACCAAATGGCTGGAGTTGATGGAACAGAACGCCGGCGGCCTTGAGAGCCGCGACTTCAGTTACCTCCGTGGCCGCTTCGACAGCTTCGACGACTTCGCCTCTGTGGTGGGGTTCTTGCAGTCGTCCGCCATCGAAGGCACCAGCAATAAACGCTGGAGTTCAAAGTTCGTCTTCCCCTTCGGTCCCAGCGCGCTTTACGAGGATGCCGCTGTGACGGCGTCCGGTGTTTCGACCGACAGACGTTTCTTCGCTCGAACCGGCGAAGTTCTCTACCTGATGCTTTGCCGGTCCAAGCGAGTCGCCGAGCTCAAAGAACGGCTGGTCGCAAAGCTCTTTGAGCAGCCAACCGTCTACGATCGGTTGGTCGCTGCGCTGCAAGGGGAGCCACAACTTGCCGAGCGTGATCGGCCGGGTTCATACTTGCCTTGCTCGACCCACCCGATCTTCGATCAGCTTGCCGAGGATTGGATAGCTATTTTGGATAGCCCGATTTCGGTGTTCGACGCTCTGCCGCACATCGTAACCATCACCGGGCTCAATCTTGTTCGGTACCAGCTTGACCGGGCGCGAGAACTACTGGACTCGGTGCCCATCACGATGATTTGCGAGATCGTATCGCCACGAAAGACCGTGATCCGTGACCTTGCGGCGGACTCCTTTCAGGCGAACAATGCGCTGCCGGGTCTTGCCATTGAGCATTACGTCCGCAGTGCCGAAAGTTCTCATGAGTGGCAGCTCGCCGTTACATCGGACGATGCCGTTCTCAGCGCGGCGGAGGTATTGGGACGCCAGTTCGACTGGCCGGATCCTGATTACCTACCGACCGGGATGAGCAATCCTGGCGACCTGATCGACGAGCTCGTCGGCAGAGCAAAGACCAGGCACGCGCAACATGTGGGCAAGGTTCATTCGACCTGGGCGCGGCAGATCGGGTTGAGCTCGCGTCGCTCAAGCCGCCGCGTGCGCTACGCACCGACCGACCGGCTGCTCAAGACGCTGGTTGTTTGCTGCGTGAGCGAGCGGATGGAATTCAAGGACTTCCTCGCCGCGCTGCACGACCGCTACGGTCTCGTGATCGGAGATCAACAGGCAGCGAGCATCATCGGCGCCGGAAAAGCCGATCAGGAAGACTTCTCCGACAATGCGCGGCGACTGGAGGAACGGCTGATTAGCCTCGGCCTGCTCAACCGGCTGTCGGACTCGGCCGCCTATGTGGAAAATCCGTTTCGCCGCGAGGTGCGAGCATGAACGCTCTCGATCTGATCGGCACGGCAGGGGCTGCGGCGCTGCAAGAGCGCCTGCAGGGTCTCGGGGCCGACAGCGGCACAGCTCGCTTCATGCTCGATCGCCTCACCGGGCCGCAGGTTTCCGCGATCGTCAGGCAGTTGGTTTCTGACGCTTCGATCCAGTCGCAAGTCAAGATCGCCGTGCCCCGCGCTCTCGTCGATGGCCAGGGCCTGCCCGATTCCGTGATCACCGACGAGAGGACCGTGGCGTGGCGGCATGCCGAATGCGACCGTCCCGCGCTCCTTATCGCGAATACCGACGACGATCAGGGCGCTTCATTGCACGATGTGGCGCTGATCGGCGCCAAGGAACTCAAGGAAGGACCCGCCTATTGGGTGCTTCCCGCATCCGATGGTCTTGGGCTGCCGGAAGAGCACGTCCAAGCATGGCACATAGCCCTCAAGGCCCTATCCAGTGTCGATGACTGGCCACTCGCACAACTCAGCAACTATGTTGCCATGACGCGAGACGCGATCGACAGCATGTCGCTGCCCGTGGCGGACGCACTTGGCTGGGCGCTACCTGCACTGCAATTGCCGCGCGACACAGGATATTTCCGCTCGCAGCGGCCAAAGGACCTGCAGCAGCAAAGCCGCTGGCGACGCCTTTACGACAAACTCATCACTGACCGTCGACCATTGCTTTCCAAGCAGCGGCCCAACCGCCAGCCGATCGAAGCCGACGAGCTGCGGGATCAGTTCGAGACGGTTCGAGACGAGATCGCCGCCGAGCTGCACCCGATGATCGAGGCATTCGTCGACTCGCCAGCCGGGTGGCGGGAGGCGACCGAAAAACTCGCTGAGCTCGAGTGGGAACAGGACAATATCCTTCTCATCTTCTCGGGCCTCAAGCTCAAGAAGTTGAAGCTTCCGGAAGAGACCGCTCAGTTTTTCGACTACGAGCGTCCCGATCGCCTCAACGATCCGGACAAGGCGTATCTCAGCGATCTCAAGGGTCGATCCCTCAAGGAATCGCGAGAGGACGACCGCGAGTTCTTCGAAGCTCATCGGGAGGATCTGGCGGCCAACAGGCAGTTGCGCGCCAAATGGGAGAAGTTCGTCTACGGACGCCCTATTGAGTGCAGGGATTTCCTCGATGGCTTGGTCCGCAGCATCGAGCGGCTTTTTGCTCAGCTCGGCACGCTCAAGATGCCTCGCCGGATCGAGATCCGGTCTTCACGCCGGACCAAGACGCAATGGCTGGACATGAATGCGGACGTAGCCCGCGCCTTCAGCCTCAAGTACAAGGCCCTTCGTCAGGTTCTCCCACAGGCGGTTAGCTGGGACACGCCGCACATTTTCGAGTTCGAGGTGCTGCTCGAAGCCGCAAGCAAGAGCCGGAAATTCCGCGAGAACGTCTCGACGTCGCGCGCCAACATTCAGATAAAGTTCGACCTCACTCTGACTGTGGGAAGCGGCCCGGGTGCGGAGAAAAACACGGTCCAGTTGATCTGGCGGGCCGAGCCAAACGCGATCGGCTTGGCGTTGCCCGATGACTTGGCCAGGCTCGAAAAGAATCCATTCGGCATTGCCGAAGTGTCACGCATGCTGGTCAGCAAGAAGGGAGCGATGCAGTCGGTGTCCCTCGCCGACGTAGGCACTTTGCAGCCCTCTTTTCGCCAGGATGCGGGATCGTTGGTTCCACGATCGACCAATGTTGAAGACTTAAGCAAGGCTCTGCCCAGGGCCATCAAGGCAGCCGTCGCGGGCAGTCGTATAACGCCCCCTGCCGGCGCAGACCTTGGAGAGAGGTGGACTGCCTTTGTCGTGGGCTACTCGGCTGCCATCGACGATTGGCGGACGAACGGCATGGGGGGAACACCCCAGCTCGAACAGGCCGATCTATACGCAAGGCTGCTGGATCAACTTCGTAGCTCGGCGCCAGGCGATCTAAATCGGCGGGACCTGTGGGAACCGATCCTCAGGATCGGCACGGTTCAGATTGCCGGATCGACGCCGGCTGCGATCGTAGCACCTTGGCACCCCATGCGGATGGCCGCGACGGCAGTCAAGATGCGCTCTCTCTGCGGATTGATTGACCACTTGCTTAAGGCAGAAGAGGTCAACTTCGGCGACCAGCGGCTCTTTTTTGCCGATCTCCGCTCCGAGCTCGCGCATCCCTACTACCCGGAGGCAGTACCGGGTTTCACGGGAGGCGAGGCGGTTCTTTTGACTGAGACGAGCACGCTCAACGACTACAGCTTCATGGAACGGCCGGTTCGCGATCCCTCGGAAGCCTCCACCGATGTGGATCCTGCCGAGGCTGCGCGTGAGATCCGCGGGCTGATCGGCCGTTATCTCGACCTGCAGCCGCACGAGCGCGCCAATCTGAGTATCATGCTCTACAACTGCGATGCTGCAGGCCTGCCATTGGCCACGGTCAACGCGTTGGGGTCAGTTCACGAAGACGAGGTCCACTGCAACGTCCTCGTCCGCCATCGAGACCGCTCGAAGCTCAACAAGGTCTATACCGATCTCCTCGATCAGTCGGGCAACGACCCCGACGCAATCGTCGTCAGTGAAACGTCGCTCAACTTCATGTCGAAGCTCAGAATCGGGGTGATGCTTGAGGGCAGCACGGGGCGCCGGGCGCCTGACGAGCGCAGCGTGGACGTGGCGTTCCTGCATGATGTCGTATCGCGTCAGGCCAAGGAGGCCTGGTTTTCCGTGCCTCGCAAGGATGACTCGGATCCTTCGATCGCCGACCACGTCCCGCCTCGCTGGTCGTATCGGCGGGTTGTTGGAGAAGAACAGCTCACCGCAACAAGTTATCTGGTTTCGCCTCGCCAACCTCGGGTCGGCTGGTCCTATCTCGACGCTCTGGCAGCCGTGATCCGCAAACAGTCGCATCGCGACAACGAGCATTATCTGCCCGCGCGTCAGATTTCGCTGCAGGACCATGGCCTTGAGGCCATGTTCAAGGATGTTCACGGCCTGGCCGAGTGGGTCGCCACTTATGACGACCTCCTCGACAAGCGGCAGCTCATGGCGCAGGGCATCAAGGTCATCCGATATCGGCGCGAACGGACGCACGGCCGCAACATGGTGGTGTCCTCGACCTCCGACCTGCGTGTCCTTCCGGTGCTTGTCCGTCGACGCCTCGATCAACTCAGCCTCGGGCTTAGCGACGAGCGTCTATCGGCGCTTGCCCAGAGGATGATCGCCGACGCGACGGCCATCTCCGGCGATGTCATACTGCGTGCGGCCAAGCGCGGCGTATCGGCTGGTGAATTAATAGGCCTGGTCCTCAGTCGTGCGCTTGTTGCTGAGGAGCTTCTGAAGCGTCCGGCATCGTGGTTCCTTCTCGACGATTACGCACAATGGCTGGGCCAGCGAGAGGAAGGGATTGCCGACATTCTTGCGCTCAGCGTCGACCCGGGGCCCGATGGGCACCCCAGGCTTCGCGCTGTGGTGACCGAAGCGAAGTATGTCGAGGCCAGTGGCCTGGCGGAAGCCAAACGTCATTCTAGCCAACAGTTACGACAAACGATGCGCCGGATCGAGGACGCGCTCTTCGGCGATCCAGGACGGCTTGACCGTGACCTATGGCTTTCGCGTCTTGCGGACATCCTGCTCGATGAGCCGTCGGCACTAACCGCAAGCTTTTCGCTTGAGGAGGTGAGGAACGGCATCCGCAACGGCACGGTGGAAATCGATCTAAAGGGCTATTCCCACATTTTTGTCTCGGGACCCGCAGACGCGGGTGGCTCCGCCGGCGATCAGGACGAAGTGACCGAGGTCCGGGGACTGCAGGAGATCTACACGCGCGAAGGTCTGCGGCAACTGATCAAGGCCTATGAGGCCTCTGACCGGTTGATGCCGATCAGAAGCGCCTTGGGAGATCGCAGGCCGTGGGAGACATCTGAGTTTCGCGCGCCAGCGCCACGCGTTCGGTGGACCACGAAGAGTGGCCCAGCCAGTGGTACCGGCCCCGAGCCGGACGCGTCGCCGCTGAGCCCTCCGCAAACGACACCCGCGCCCCTTCCGGCTGGGCCCAAGGGAAGTGCCGATACAGCGCCTCTTGCCGATGCCGATGAGGGTGGTCCTCATTCGGCTGCCCACGCCACTCCGCCTGATCGGGAGGAGGAGGTGGAAGGACCGATTCCCGGGGACATCGAGAGTTTTGCCGGGATGGTGACCCGACGGGCGGGGCAGGTGCAGTCTGCGGCTGACGAGGACGAACAATGGCTCGAGGCAACAGCCGGCCGGCTGCGTACGGCTCTTATGGGGTACAATCTACAGGCCAAGATCGCTGGGACGCGATTGACGCCAAACGCCGCCTTGGTGCGATTTGTCGGCAGCGATCGCCTGCGCGTTGAAGACATCGAGGCCAAGCAGTCGGCCCTTCTGACCACGCATGGCCTGAGAGTGATCTCGATCTCGCCACTGCCCGGCGAGATCGTAGTGGGCGTGGCAAGAGCAAAGCGGCAGATTGTCTCAATGTGGGATCTCTGGGAGCGCCGTGCCCTGAACCGCAACGCCGCCGGTCTCAACACGAGCTTCCTTCTCGGTCTGCGCGAGCTGGACGGAGAAATTCTCTATCTCAACTTGGGCGGCCCCTTTGCTGGCGTCTCACAACACGACCCGCACACGCTGATTGCCGGCGCGACTGGCAGCGGCAAATCGGTGCTGATCCAGGCGCTAATCCTCGACATCGCAGCGACCAATCCTAGTGCCTTGGTGCACATTCACCTGATTGATCCGAAAATGGGCGTCGACTACTCCGCTATCGAGCGGTTGCCCCATGTGAAGGGTGGGATCGTCGTTGACCAAGCGGCCGCGATCGAAATGATGGAGGGGCTCGTCGTCGAGATGGACCGGCGGTACGAGCTGTTCAGGCAAAGCGGGGCTCGCGACGTCCGATCGTTCAACATCAAGGCCGCGCCAGAAGCACGGCTGCCGATGAAGTTTCTCATCCACGACGAGTTCGCCGAATGGATGCTGACCGAGGATTACAAGGGTGCCGTCACCTCGATCGTTTCCAGGCTCGGAGTGAAGGCGCGAGCCGCCGGCATTCACCTCGTCTTTGCGGCACAACGGCCCGATGCCGGGGTCATGCCTGTTCAGCTGCGTGACAATCTGGGTAATCGGCTGATCCTCAAGGTCGCCAGCGTCGGAACGTCAGAGATCGCCCTCGGGATGAAGGGCGCCGAGAACCTGCTCGGCCTCGGGCACCTGGCCGCGCGGCTGAGCGGCGAGGCCTCGACCGTCTTTGCACAGGCACCATTCCTGTCCGATGAGGATATAGAAGACGTCGTGTCGGCGATCGCTGCTCAGGACGGCTGAGCTGGCAACACCGGAGGCGGGGCAGGACCGAACAGGAGAACGAGGGCATAAATGACACCGGCGCATGACATCGCCACCGCGACCCACAACAGAACTGAATGATCTTTACCGTTGAGGGCGGCCATTTCTTGTCCTTGTTCTTGAGCGAGACGGCGTAGTCGCCGCCGAGCTTGTTCAAATTGGGGTCAGAACAAGAGCAGCGCGAATCGTACTCTACGGTCGAACCGAACATGAACGGTGTCTGATCTCGAATGCGGGGTCCAGTTGGGACAGAAAATGGACCCGTCGACCGGTATCGATTTCATCTAAACGCTCCCCGACTTCGGCTCGCTGGGGTTCGATGCAGTCCAATAGTGCGCGACGCTACATCGGTTCGGTTCCCAAGAACCGGGCTTTCATCGCATTTAGTAGGTGCGTGGCCCGGCCGCGCGTCACGGGGGTGACTGTCTCCGCTGCCGCTGCGACGATTCAGACAAACGCGTCAATCGGCACCGTCGAAATGTGAACTGCTCGGGTAGTTCCGAGCACGGCCCGATGGTCTGCGGTCGACGCGAGCGTCACCTTCCTTACCGATCTGAATTCGGGCAACGCACCGTATTTCACGAACAGTTCAAGTTTGACATCCTGTTCGGGCCACATGTCAGTGGCGAGACCGGGTCCTTCCAAGGGCACGAAGAGCACGTTCGCTGTCCGAGCAGACCCCGGCAGCACCGCAAACTCTCCGAACGGGATGCCTGCGGAGCGATCTACCGTCTGCGAGATAGAACCTTCAGGCAAGACGACCGACGGAAGATACCGCATCTGCCTGCCTACCCCGTCAACCTTCACCCGGAACCATTCGACAACGACCACGGACAGCCCGCCGTTGACGACAGTAAGCGGGAGCACGAGATGGAACGCTCTTTCGTTCATATTGATGGGCCCCGCGAGGGTGACGGTGCTCCACAGGACCTCGCAGTTGGCCACCATCCGGTGCTCAATGGCCTGAGGGTAAGCGGCCAGTATCCAGTTGACGAGCAACCCGTCGAAAGTCTCGCGCTTGAGGGAGTCTCCCCTGATGGAACCATCGAGGATCTTAGATGAAACCGTGACGACGATCGCTTCCCTGATCGCGATCGGAGTAGGAGCGATAGTCTTGTCGGAAAGATACCGGTCCAATTTGGCAATAGCCTGGTCCATCAACGCCAATGTATCTATAGATGATGGAGGGGGAACTTCGACCCCATCAAACGGCACATCGTCAAGTGCCGCCTGTGCGAGGGGGCCAGAGAGCAGCAGTTGATACCTGTCAGCCGCCTGAGACTGCTTCAGTTCCCTACACCAGGTCACCACTGCCCCGCGGCCGATGATGTTCTTGGACGACTTCACTTGTTGGGCGAGCCGTCTTCCTTCCGGCAACTCCCACAAGATATCTACCTTATCGTTGGCAGAATCCGGCTCGACGGTGACCGCAGTCCAGTCGTTGCCGGGTTCGAGCGCATCAAGAAGACAAACTAGCGCCTGAATCGCGAAGCCACGAACTGCCTCACGCCCTCCCATCGGCCAGCTCCAGCTCGAAACTCATTCCGGAATTACTCCTCATCTGAAGCGTAGAAATCGCGGGCCACCCGACCCCAGTTCTCCCGCATCTCCTCCATGGCCGCGCTCGCCTTCGTGCTCGGCGACTCGTCTTCCATGCGGGCCCAGGCAGCAATCAGGGCCAGGACCTGCCGGGCGTATGGGTTGGGGGTGGCGTTTTCTTCGCGCAACTCCTCGAATAGCGCGGCGTGGGCCGGGTGCCGCGTATTTAGGGTCACGGTAATGAGTCCACCGACCAACGAAACATCGAACATGGAAGAGCCCGAGATGTCGGCGTGCTTGAACCTGAATTTCGAGGATTTGGTTACGTAGTCTACCGCGATTTCCCGAGCCTTTTTGGCATCGACCCCGTCGTTCGCGATGTCGGAACTGATCGCGTCCATACGCTCGGTATCGGGTGCTTTCTCGTCGCGATCGCTCTGCCCCGTATCTCCCAGGCGTTCGCGTCTCCGCTTCACCGAAGCCGTTGCCGCCTTTTCGGCGCGCGTCTCGTCCGTTTCCTCCGATTTGGCGACACGCTCGCCTTCGCGCATCTTCGCTACCTTCGCCCGCATCGCGTTCAACAGGCGATCAATCTCCTTGCTGATCCTGTACATCGGTAGGCGCGGATCTCGATCCTCTTCTAGCGAAGCCTGGAAGTCCGCCTCCGACATGGCCTCGGCTTGCGCATCCTCTTCGAGGTCGCGTCGGATGAAGCCTGTGGCGGACTGCTTGTTGTTCGTCACTCCGAACACGTCGTCCAAGGCGGGATCGAATACGACTTCTACCCCCCACCAGCGTTCCCTTGGGTCATACGAGTTCTCGAAGCTGCGATTTAGCTCGAGTTCCCTGTCCGCCCGCACCACCGAGATGCCGATGTTCTTCCGGGCATGCTGGCCGATCGGTTTCGCTCCGCCGCCCCGCCTCGCCTCGGGCTTACACACGGAGGCGCGGATCTTGACAATCGACTCGCCCCCATTGTACCCGACCGTCAATTCGACCGGCTCGCCGAACGGATCGAATGCCGGAATCTGGTCATAAGGGCTAGGTGCATTGGTCCCGCTCATCAGGAAAAGGGGATCGTTCGGACGGACGAAGCTCTGATAACCGGGGGCGTATATCCCGTCCCCCGCCTCGTAGGAGGCGAGCCGTATCCTTACCGAGCGCTTGTGGATGAAGTGGCGGTAAACACGACCGGCAATAAATTCGGTGTTTCTGAGCAACGCCCTACTCTGCTTCCAAGAGACACGGTCGAGGTCGCTCCAAACCACCAAAGTCCCGTGAGGGCCGATCTCGGCCGCGACAAGTTTGAGCCATTCCTTGGGAATAGCCGATACTTGCGGTTCGGGTACCTCGGTCATCTGTCCCCGCTCCACCTCACCGACATCGAGGTAGCTGTGATACACTGACCCTTCTTGCCAGCTCCATACGTCGACGCGGCGGCACTGCGAGATCGAGGAATTCGGGAGGCCCATGCCGAATTTGCCGATCCCCTTCTGGTCCTTTACCTGAAGGCGCGTGCCGTTACCGAACTGCAGCGCTCCCCGAAGGGTTTTTGGGTCCATACCAGCGGCATTATCGAAGACTGCCAGCCTTGACAGCCTGCGCCTGGAACCGCCTGCTGGGACTTCGTCGATGCAGATCAGCTCCACATCCGTAATCGTCCCCACGCTTTGACCGGATTGTATCGAGTTATCGATCAGTTCGGCCAACGCGTGCGCCGTGTCGCGATACCCGGAACTTCTCATCGCTGAGATGGAGAGGTTCTGCGGAATGACGGGAAAGCTCATTGTTTTTCCTCGTTTTCAAATCTATTCCACCGCGAGAGGTCTTCCACGAGCCGCAGGAATGCAGGTACGGGATCGGCGATGGCCAGGACCCGCAAGGGCTTGTCCGGCTTTTTGCGACCGCTTGCGGTTCGCCCCACCATCTCGGAAAGCACGGCTGACGAACTCGTCGGTCTGGCCAGGACTAAGCAAGTGACGTCGGGGACCACGTGCCCCGGCACGAAAACCCCATGCACGCATAGGACGGTCGTGTCCAATCGTGAGTTGAAACGCTGCATCTGGACGACTCGGTCGTTCCACGCCATCTGGCCAGTAATTGCCATCGCCTTTATCCCGAGGAACCCGAGCATTCCATTCAGGAGGTTGGCGTGGTCGGCGGTCGTGGCCTGAAGGACGACCTTTTCGTTTGCCCGGTTCAATTCTTCCATCAACTCGATGAGCATCGCATTGCGTCCGACATCGGACGCCAGAGCGTCCGCCAAATCCTGATGCAAGTCCAACTGGGCAGCATCGACGGTCAGCCCCGTCACTGGCGAGAATTTCGTCGTCACATCGAAGGGGTCTATGTCGCCAGCTGCAACGAGCAGTTGCGGAGCTTGGTCGACCATGCATATAGACCTTCCGGTCAGGGCATCCATCACGCCGGTCGCATAGCTGCTCTGGCGCAGGGTAGCTCCGGAAGCGGAATAGATCGCCGCAATGCTGAACTGCCCTCCTTTACGCATTTCCTGAAGGAGGGAGGCGCCGATAGGATGCCCGAGGTGCTCCGCGTCATTCATGACGACCACACATGCCCTCGCGCCCAGGCTTGCCAGGTTCTGGCCATCCGCGGCGACCCTGTCAAGGTCGGCGATGACAATTCCGCTCGAGAGGGTAGCTAGGTCCGGGAGCGCGTGGTTGCCGTACAGCCTGTAGGCCGTCACGTCGACAAGACCCAGATCATGCCAGACATGGGTGAGCTCCAGAAATGCCTCGTCACAGAGAGCTGGATGCGGGGCAATCCAAACGACAATGCTGTCGGCAGCCGCCGAGCGGAACAGGTCCAGCGCCGCTGCAGCGACCAGCCGAAGCTTCCCCGCGCCAGGCGGCATGTGGACAAGCACAACCTGGCTACTGTCCGCGAGACGGTTCCGCAGTTCGCGGAAGGCATTCGCCTGGTGCTCCCGGAGCTTGTTGCTGCTGGGCGCTTTGCTGGAGCTCTCCTGCTCGACCTGGTCGGACCCGTCGTACGCGAGGCCGAACCACCTGAAGAGCAGGTCGGTATAGAAGGGTCGATCGAACGCAACGGCGCGCAGGGTCAACTGTGGCGCGCCAGCGGGAAGTTCGAGCAGCTCGCACAACTCTGCCGCTTCCGAGGAGTTCATCTGCTCGAACAGCAGCTTGCGCACGTCGTCCCGTTTGAGTGCACCCTCGGCACCGAATATGCCGACCACGAACTCGGCCAAGCCGAGGGGCGTCTTTGCCTCGGGCCGTTTGATCTCAAGGAGCTCGATCGCCGAAGCTCCGAGCAATCCGGTAAGACTCGACGTACCGCAACGTTCTAGAATTCCTACGAGCTTGGTCGCCACACTTCGCCCCCGCGGGAATCACCCGGAATGCCAGGTGCGATTGATCGCACCGTTCAAACCCAAAACCAATAGAGGGACCGTTGCAACGCTTCCAATCTCGGTTACCTTCCGCACCGCGACCTTGACTGAAGCATACCGGCCGCTCACCCCATTCGCAGCGATGAAAGCAGGACGCATTACATGCAGGAACTTTCGGAAGACCCGGACGAAATCCGGCTGTTCGGTGAAATAAGGGAGGTGTTCGAACGCTATCCGAACGCAGCCATCGACCTGCAAGAGGAAGCGATCAACATCCTGCAGGTGGTTCAGGCGCTGCGGGGAAGCAAAAACGTGTTCTTGGGAATGGCGGAGGACGAGGTCCGGGCTGGCCCATACCGGGAAGTGGTCAGGCTCGCGAAGGATTACGGGTGCCTCTCCGGCAGCGGCAAGGTGAACGTACACCATAGGTATAGGCCGCTGAAGATCGACGACGCCCGCGTCGCCCGTGAGGTGGACAGCAGGAGCTCGGCAGCAACGTCGGTGTTCTGGCTTACGCGAAACGAAGCCATTCACGAAAAATTCGTGGCAGGCGACACCTCGTTCCTTTCGGACGCGCAGCTACTGGACTATCCGCAGTGCTGCGCCGCGTGGCACTACGACTGCTATTTCGCTCGAGGCGTAGAGGCCTTTGCGGAAGTCTATGGGAAAAACACTTCGGTAGACGACATTCTTGCCCACCTGCGCGACACGGGCTGGCACCAGGGTTCCGGCTGGTTCTTGCCACGGGCGTATTACCTAGCAGGTATTTTGCGGGGCAATTATGTCTACCCGTTCGTAGACCACATAGCTTGCCCCGGCTGCCTGAAGGACGTCTCCGGCCCCACCGGCGTGATGAACTCGCGAAACTCGGACGCCATAGAATCCTTAGACCCTTCCAGGCACGCCTCGGTGCTCAAGTACGCCAGGGGCCTGCCGTCGAGGGTATCCGCCATCATGGCATATCCCGGCGATGCCATCGCTATGGAGATCGATGGATATGATCTGAGCATTCGCGCGAGAGACGCCTACATCAGGCACAGCCGCTACCTATTCAAGTCGCTCGGTTTAGGGGAACAGTTTCCGCGCCGCTAACGAACGTCGATGTTTGTATCCGGAAAAGATCTACCTTATCCGAAGCAGCCGAGGACAGCTCGATTTGAACCAGATTTACCTTGACGGACATTCCACGACGCCGCTGGCGCCCGAGGCCCTGGAAGCGATGGCACCTTGGTGGCACGCGCAGGCGGGCAACCCGCATTCCCCTCATCTCCGCGGTATGATGGCGTCGTCCGCCGTCGAGGCGGCCCGCATGGATATCGCCAGGTTGGTCAATGCCGATTCGCAGGAGCTGTTCTTCACGTCGGGAGCAACCGAAGCCAACAACATCGCGGTTCGGGGTACTGCCCTTGCCGCGCTCGATGGCGGGAGCCCCCGCCGGCAGATCATTGTCTCCGCAATCGAACACAAGAGCGTACTGGCATCCGCCCATTCGCTCGAGAAGATGGGTTTCGAGATCGTCGAAGCGCCTGTCAGTCGAAACGGTGTCGTCGATCTCGACCGGCTCGAACCACTGATCGGCGAGGGGACACTTCTGGTCTCGGTCATGGCAGTCAACAACGAAGTCGGGACGATCCAGCCCGTTTCGACAGTGGTCAATCTCGCCCGGACGGCCGGCGCCCTCGTCCATGTCGACGCTGCGCAGGCGGCCGGCAAGGTACCCCTGGATTTCTCCGATTTCGACTTGGCCAGCCTGTCTTCGCATAAGTTCTACGGCCCAATGGGGATCGGCGCGCTCTTCGTTTCTTCCGCATCCCCGCTCCGGCCCTTCGCGCTACAGTTCGGCGGGGGGCAGGAAGCGGGAATTCGCCCCGGAACTGTTGCCACGCCACTGGCGGTCGGCTTCGGAGTCGCAGCTAGCCTGGCCAACGAGCGTCTACTGACCGATTCCGCCCATCAAAAGGCGATGGCTTGTACGCTGTTGGATGAGTTGGCGTCGCTCCAGACAAAGTTCATCGAGAACGTTCCCCAAAAATATCGTGTGCCGGGCAGCATCAGCATCAGGTTTCCGGGACATAACGCCATGTCACTCGTGAGCCGCGCAGGTGGACGCCTCGCGATTTCTGAGGGCTCTGCTTGTACGAGCGGTCAGATAGACGCTTCTCACGTCCTCTCCGCCATGGGATATACTTCGGAAGCGGCAGCAGAGACTGTCAGGATTTACTGCTCTCGATTCACGACCGGGATCGAAGTAGCGGAAGCTGCTCGAATTTTGTCGGACCTCGTGCGAGATTAATGATTGTCGCTGGCGACCGTCTCCAGTAGCATTCAATCATGACTGACGAGCTTCACCTCCCCATGACACAAATTCGCGTCTCGGGCCATGAGACCTTCCCGCTGCGCCTTCTTTGGCTGAAGAAGGCGTACGACGTGGCGTCGGGTCCCCACGGAGTCGACCGCAGAACATTTCACGAACAAAGCGCAATCGCCCGCTTCGGCGTAGGTAAGAATATGGCCCTTTCGATGCGCCATTGGGCTCTCGCCGCAGGCGTCATCAGCGACGACGGCGAAGCAGCCCTAACCGCAACGGATTTCGGGCATATGATTTTCGGGAACGACGGGCTCGATCCATATCTGGAACAGCATTCGACGCTATGGCTTATTCACGCCAACCTCGTCGCAATCCCGGACGTGGCCACGACGTTCTACTATGCGTTTAACAGGATCAACCAGTCGGCATTCTCGCGCGAAGACCTGGTTCAGGCGATGGCGGTGATCGTGGGATCCCGTGGAGGCCGTGCAACGGTGGAAACGCTGAAGCGGGATGTCGAGGTGTTCGTACGGAGTTACGCCGCGCGAAGCCAGGACGCCGGGGAGGACGCATCCGAGCCGCTGATGGTCGAGCTCGGCCTTCTGCGGGAGCTGAAGTCCAGCGGACAGATGGAATTCGTACGCGGCCCCAAGAATACCCTCCCGGATGGCGTATTCGCGCGTGTCCTCAAGCGTTACTGGGGACGTAACCACCAGCAGTCACCGACGCTGTCCGTGGAGCAGGCCCAGTATGGGCCAGGCTCGCCGGGCCGCGTGTTCAAGCTCGACGAGGACAGCCTTGTCGCCAGGCTCATGAGGATTTCCGATGTTACGGGCGGCAAGATGACTTGGACGGATACCGCAGGGCTCCGACAGGTTGCCCTCGTAGGCAATTTGGCCGAAATCGATGAACTGACGCTAATTGCAGCGAGTTACAAACGTCGGAGGGCGGCGTGACCAAGCTTTCCAAGGTCGTCAGGGTCGAGCGTCGCTTCGCCCTTTCGGCAAGACTGGACACCGATTTTAACGGCACGCCTCCCCTTACGGGCTATGTCCTGCAGTCGAGCGTCCGGAAGTCGCTCGAGGCGATGCTGGGCGGGATAGGGGAAGGCTCGCAGTACGCATTCACATGGACGGGGCCCTATGGCGGCGGCAAGTCCTGTGCGGCACTGCTCGTGGCCAACCTGGTTGCCGGAAGCAAGAAACAAAGGGCTCTGGCCGAGGAAATCGTCGGCAACGACTTGGCGGAGGCTTTCAGCCACTCGTTTCCAGGCCGCGGAAAATCGTGGGGCATCCTGGCGCTGACCGGCCGGCGCACGAGCCTATCAGGCGGCCTCGCGGACGCGGCTTCGGATAGGTTCGGCTGGTCTGGCGAGGATAAGGCAACCGCTGCTGCCGACGAAAAGGCGCTGGTGGACCGACTGGAAGCGGAGGCCCGGTCCAAGGGCGGCCTGCTGATCATAATCGACGAACTCGGGAAATTTCTCGAACACGCTATGGGAGGGAAAGGCGACATTCATGTCCTCCAAGACCTCGCAGAGCGGGCCGCACGGTCGGACGGTCGGTTGGTCGTCGTCGGGATACTGCACCAGTCTTTCGAACAATATGCCGGACGCCTCAACCGCAGCGCGCGTGACGAGTGGGCCAAGGTTCAGGGCCGCTTCCAGAACGTGCCGTTCGTCGCCCAGGCTGACGAAGTGGCGGCATTGCTCGCCCGCGCGATCCATTCCGAGCAGACGCCCCGGAGCGCCCTCGACCTTGCCGCGAGGACCGCGACGGCCATATCCAAACGTCGGGCGGTTGACGTACCTGTACTGGCGCAAGTACTGGCCGATGCCTGGCCGCTTCACCCCGTATCCGCCCTGCTGTTAGGCCCGCTGTCGCGGCAACGCTTCGCGCAGAACGAAAGAAGTGTCTTCGGTTTCCTCTCGTCGGCGGAACCCTACGGGTTCCAGGCACATCTCGCCCAGGCCGACGTTGAGGACAATGCGCTCTACGGACCCGACCAACTCTGGGACTACCTGGTGGCTAACTTCGGCACCGCCCTGATTGTCGGGCCCGACAGCAACCGGATGACGCTAGCCATCGAAGCGGTCGAGCGCGCCACGTTGCAGGGTGTGTTAGCCGCCTATCTGACCAAGGCCGCGGCCATCATCGAATTGTTCCGCAACGGATCGGGGCTTGCCGTCGCCGATGACGTTCTTGCCCTGTGTGCGCCGACGCACAGCCCCGACGACGTTTCCGCGACGCTGGATGACCTGGTGAACAGGGCGATCCTTATCCGCCAGGCAAGGCTTGGGGGCTACGCCCTATTCGCCGGCAGCGATTTCGATCTGGACGATGCCATCTCAAAAGCCAGTCTCAAGCTGGATGCCGACGTCCTGGCCGATCTTCCTTCCCGCCTGGGCATCGGTCCGATCGCCGCCAAGAGCCACTACTTCGCGACGGGCGCCCTCCGGCTGTTCAACGTCGTCCTGCAGTTCGCGGATGACGTTCCGTTAAACCCGGCCGCATGGGCAAAGAGGACGGCGGCGGCGCTGGCCAAAAGGCAGCGAAACTCCTCTGGCCTTCTGGTGCTCATCATGCCGGATGCACGCACGTTCGATGCCAAGCCGGAGGTGGCGGCCAAGATTCTCAGCCGCGAACTAGAGGAAGCCGGCGTTCTCGCAGCCGTGGCGGCTACCGACCGTGTCTATTTGCTGCGCGACCATGCCTCCGATCTCTATGCGATCGATCATGTCGAAGCTTCCCATCCCCGGCTGGAGGGTGACCGTATTGCCCGCCGCGAGCTGACCGCCCGTCGCGCACAGATCACCGACGCTGTCCGCGGCGAGCTGGTTGAAGCCTTCTTCGCCTCGCGGTGGTGGGCATTCGACAAGCGGGAAAGTGACTTGGACGGCAAAGGACTGACGGTAGTCGCCTCGGCCCTCTGCAACGCGTCATTCGATAGCGCTCCGGTCATACAGTCCGAACTGCTTTACCGGGACAAGCCTTCGTCCAGTGCCATGGCCGGCCTCCGCGCGGTGTTGCACGCCATGGTAGCGAAGCCGGACATCGAGGATCTCGGCATCGAGAACTACCCAGTGGAGCGGGGTCACTATCTGACGGTCCTGTCTCCGCTGGGGCTTCATCGCCGCGACGAAACGGGGGGCTGGAGGTTCCATGATCCCGACAAGCAGGGTGCGGGAGCTAAACTTGCTCCAGCTTGGAAATTGCTCAAGGAAAAGAGCGTCAACCTCGGCGAGCTGTTCGACCGATGGGCCGGTCGCCCGTTCGGCATCAAACGCGGTGTCATGCCGATGCTGGCGCTCGCCTATCTCCTGGCGAACCGAAGTCTGGTGGCAGTCTATGTTGACGGTCTTTACCAGGCCGTCATCAACGACGTCGTAGCGGATCGCCTGCTGCAGGATGCGTCGGCCGTCGAGTTCAGGCGTATTTCCCGGTCCAAGCGCGACGTGGAATTCATCCGTCAGCTCGCCACCTTGCTGTCCACGGAGGAAAAGATTCTCGAGGCTGAGGCCCTTCCCGTGGCTTCCGCCCTCTTCCAACGGTTCCACGCGCTTCCGCTTTGGACTCAGCGCACCAGGCGCCTGGACGAGCGAGTGCGGCGGGTCCGCGATGTCGTCCTCAAGGCAAACGATCCCGAGGTACTGCTGTTCTCCGAACTGGCGACTGCCCTTAAGGGCGAGACCGATCCTGCCGTGACGATCGCCGCGTCGCTGTCCAAGGCGGAGACTGCATACCCGGCCATGGTCCATGAGCTTACCCGCCAGCTAGCGGAACACCTCAGCGTGGAAAGCGACACCTTCGAGGGTATCGGTTTCCGCGCCTCTACGGCCGCCGGAGTGTCTGGCGAACTTCGCCTCGAAGCCTTCATCATGAGAATCGGCGAATTCGAGGGCGGAGCGGGCGACATGGAAGGTCTGGCAAGCCTGCTCGTTCATAAACCGCCGCGGAATTGGTCGGATCGCGAGCAGGAACAAGCCGTGTTCGAGATGGCCAAGCTCGCCCGCCGTTTCCGTGATGCCGAGGCGTTCGCGTCGGTCAAGGGCCGCGCGCCGACGGCCAGGGCAATCTCCGTGGTGATCGGGCTGGATCCCGCACAAAGGCCCTTGTTCCACGCATTCCATGTGTCGGAAGACGAGTTTGCCGAAGCAGACGGAATAGCGGAAGAGCTATTTCGGCAACTCAAGACAAGAGACCTCCGGTCGGCGGTATCGCTCACTGCGCTGGCCAAGATAGTAGAGCGGCTGTCGGCAGAACAGGAATTGGAGCAGATATGACCGTGGTTCGCGAGCGTCACATACTCGGTATATCAGGCGGGCGTGACAGTGCCGCCCTGGCAGTTCACATGCGGCAGACCCGACCGGATATCGACCTCGAATACTTCTTCACTGATACGGGCAAGGAGCTGGCCGAGGTATATTCGTTTCTCGACAAGCTGGAAGGCTTCCTGGGCAGGCCAATCACGCGCCTCAATCCGGACCGCGACTTCGATTTCTGGCTCAAGGAATACAATCACTTCCTGCCGTCGCCACAAACCCGATGGTGCACCCGGCAACTCAAGCTCCGACCGCTGGAGCAGTGGCTGCGCGACGATCTGGAGGCAGGTGTCACGATCCACTCTTACGTCGCCATCCGCGCCGACGAGCCCAGCCGAGAGGGCTACCAAGCTACTAACGGCAACATGCAGATTCACTTCCCGCTCCGGGAAGACGGAATCAACCGGGCGGGCGTGAGTGAGACTCTGGAGAGCGCCGGCCTGGGCGAGCCCGAGTACTACCGCTGGCGTACGCGCTCGGGATGCACTTTCTGTTTCTTCCAGCAAAAGATCGAGTGGGTGCGTCTGATGCGCGAGCATCCAGAGGCGTTCGCAGACGCTCGTGGATACGAGAAGACTGCCCGCGAGCATGGATCGCCGTTTACCTGGAGTCAGGGAGAAGGTCTGGACGAGCTCAGCAAGCCGGAGCGCGTCGAGGCGATCGAGAAAGAATTCGAAGTCCGCAGGGCACGGTTGCTTTCGCGTCGGCGCATCAATCCGCTTGCAGGCGATCAAGCGCCGACCGTGGATGATGTGTATGGCATCGGCGAAGCCGCTGCCGGCTGTGTGATCTGCCATAAATAGCACAGGCATAATGGCTTGGGTGACGCGAAAGACGCGAAACCTCTAAGCACTCGTTACAACCACGGCGATGAACAAGCTAAACGAGGGAATGGTCGGGTAAACGAAAGGTACCTTCGAAGCAAAGCTTGGAGCTTACACTGCCGAATATGTCGTCGCGGCGGGATTGCATAGGGGCTGAGCTGGCTGCGGCCCCGCTCGTCCGCGCCCTGATTGGATTGCGGCAGGACTATTTCAGTGGTGAAGATGGAGTCCTGCTGGCTCGATCGCCACGCCAAAGGCTGGCGAGGGATCCCGTAGCAGGCGCCAATCTGCTCCTGCGCTACTGGCACAGCGCGCTGGATGCCGGCGATGATAACCTGGATAGCCTCGACAAGCTGGTTGCTCAGAGAGAATTTGGACTCGTCAAATCCTGCCTGAGGCGGCAGCTGCCGAATGCACCGCCCGATCTGCCTGAGTCCGCGTTGCGCCAGGCCTTGGTGACACCGGCATCAGTGCTTTCGGACCAAGAACTGACTGATCTGGGCCACGCTTGTCATGACATGGTCAACCTTGGCCGCGAGCAGAAGTACGGAGTTACATGCGCTTTGTACCACAACATCCGCCTAAAAAGGCACACCCTGCCGCGTATTCAAAACGAACGATAATGTTGCATTATCATTCGTTGTTTACGAGGGCTAGGGGACCATGGTAGAATACGCCAGAAAGGTAGAATTTTGGAGTCTTTCGTGTCCCTGAACATCAAAAATCCGGCCACCGTTGCTCTCGCCGATGAACTCGCACGCCGCCAGGGTATCAGTAAGACAGCAGCCATCCATCAAGCCCTTAGCGAGCGCTTGCATCGCTTGGGCTTTGGAGAGACCGCTCAGGAGTGTCTGTTGGCAGAATTGCGCGCCATCCGAGAAAGAGTGGCACGATTGCCTGAACTGGATACTCGCAGCGACGAGGAGATCATCGGGTATGACGAGCATGGAATCCCTAATTGATGGTGATCGATACCTCAGCCGTTGTAGCGATCCTTCGTAGCGAACCTGAGGCAGCAAGGCTGGAACGAGCGCTGGTCTCCGACCCAATCCGTCTGATCCCGGCAACCTGCGTGCTCGAGGCACGCATGGTGCTGGTCAGCAGGCGCGGCGAACACGCATTGGCCGAGATCGATCTTTGGCTGCGCAAAATCGAGGCCGACATCATTCCTGTCAACTCCGAATTGGTTGATCTGGCGACCCAGGGTTGGCTGACCTACGGCAAGGGCCACCACCCGGCGGCGCTGAATTTTGCCGATTGCCTGTCCTATGCTTTGGCAAAGCGCGCAGATGAACCGCTGCTTTTCGTCGGCAAAGACTTCTCTCAAACGGATATCGAAGCGGCATGAGCATGGCTGGCGACGCGCAACGATCATCCGCTGCTTCCGGCGAGGACGACATGCCCGACATCGTCGATATCGTCATGCAGATGGGCGATGCCGACCTAGCCTCGTCCCCTCCCCTTCCAGCTATTGCCAATCCCAGCCTGCCTGCGCATCCGCATCTTGAGGCGCTCGCCGGCCGCGCGCGCGATTATATCGAGGCGGCGAGTTCGGCCAACACGCGCCGCGCCTACGCAGCCGACTGGAAGCATTTTTCGAGCTGGTGCCGGCGCCAAGGCATCGAGATGTTCCCGCCCGATCCTCAGGTCGTCGGGCTCTACATCGCCGCCTGCGCGTCAGGTACGGTCACTGGCGACAAAAAGCCCAACACCGTTTCAACCATCGAGCGCCGGCTTTCGTCGCTCTCCTGGAATTTTGCCCAGCGCGGCCAGCCGCTGGACCGCAAGGACCGGCATATCGCCACGGTGATGGCTGGCGTTCGCAACACCCACGCCTCCCCTCCCCGGCAGAAGGAAGCGATCCTGCCCGAGGATCTGATCGCCATGCTCGAGACCCTCGACCGCGGCACGCTGCGTGGTCTGCGCGACCGCGCCATGCTGCTTTTGGGTTTTGCCGGCGGCCTTCGCCGATCCGAAATCGTCGGCCTCGACGTCGGCAGGGATCAGACCGAGGACGGACGCGGCTGGGTCGAGATTTTTGCCGATAAGGGTCTGCTTGTCACATTGCGCGGCAAAACCGGCTGGCGCGAGGTCGAAATCGGCCGCGGCTCCTCCGACGCCACCTGCCCTGTGGTCGCTCTGCAGACCTGGCTAAGACTGGCGCGCATTGCGCACGGACCTCTGTTCCGGCGCGTTGCTGGTCAAGGCAGAGCCGTCGGTGCCGATCGCTTGAACGACCAGGAGGTCGCACGCCTGGTCAAGCGCACGGCGCTCGCCGCCGGCGTGCGCGGCGATCTGTCGGAGGGCGAACGGGCCAAGAAATTCGCCGGCCACTCACTGCGCGCCGGCCTCGCCTCGTCGGCCGAGGTCGACGAACGCTATGTGCAAAAACAGCTCGGCCATGCCTCCGCGGAGATGACTCGAAAGTATCAGCGCCGGCGCGATCGTTTCCGCGTCAATCTCACCAAGGCGTCCGGGCTCTGAAAAGCCCCCTCCCCTGCCCCGTTTTGTCCGCTGGGATGAGGCGGTCAGATCTCAGGCGATAACAATACCTCATCGAGCACAGCGAGCGCTGTATCCAGACTATCGGCGGCCGCCGCTTCGTAGTCAGGCATGATCATCAACTGCGTTATGGCACGGCCCACAAATTCCGGGTTTAGCTTTTCCAACCGATCCTTGGTCCGGGAGACCTGTTCCGGGAATGCGCGCAGATTGAAGCGAACAAATGACGAGGTCTCTTATCCCCGACACGAATAGCTCGCGATCTCATCGGGATTTCCCTTACCGTCATAGGCAGCTTGAGTGGGATAAGCGCAGATCGGCTGGTGCTTGCCAGGGAATGCCTTGCTGCCAGCCGCGAGAGAGTCCGGAGCCTTGTCTTGGTTTATCCAGCCCTCGATGGCGGCCAAAGGATCAAAGTCGTCGAAGGCTTGGCCATCGCCGCAGTGGGTCATCCCCGGGATTATGAACATGCGCACGAAACGGCGAGTCGCTTCCAAATCGCCGCCGCCTGTGACCTCGACGACTTGCTTGTACCAGCGCACCAGATCGTTGGCCGAGAAGACCGGATCGGAAAGTCCCTGAAACAAGAGCAGCTTTCCACCGTGGGCAGCGAAGCTGGCGAGATACGTGCCGGTCGCATCATTGAGCTTGGCCGTATCCGCAACGCGTGCCGGATCCTTGTCGAAGTCGAAGTTCAGGGGGTCAAAATTCGGCGCCGGGGGCGTCATGAAGTAGTATTGAAGCGAGCGGGCTCCCAGAACGATGTTGTTTGCATCCGACTGGGAAGTGGGGGATTTGCCCAGCTTCCACATTCTCCAGTCCGCGCCCGCAACGCCCGTATCATATGGCCAATCGCTGTAAAGCTTTTCGCCATCGGAGCTTTCCGGACCCGCGAACGCGCGGCTCATGGCCTGCACTTGACCAGCCGTGAGGCAGCTGTCCGTCTTATCGCCTTGGCAGGACAGGACCTTTGGGTCGAACCGGCACTGCTGCCAGGCGTTGATGACGCGATCCTCAATGCCATCGCGGGCATCACAGGCAGCGAGAACCGCGTTGGCGACGAGGTTCAGATCCTGCTGGGAGAAGGCGCGGGATAGAATGGGATGGCCGGCCTCATCCTTGGGAGCGATGCTCATGTACTCGCGAGTATCCCAGGCTTGGGCAATGTTGGCGGCACTGAGACGAAAACCCGGGCTACCTGCAACAATCCCGTCGAACTCGAGCGGATATCGCTGAGCCGCTATCAACGCCTCACGACCGCCATTCGAGCATCCCATGAACACCGACTTTTTCGGAGCCGCCCCATAGAACTTGGCCACCACCTGCTTCGAGACCGAAGTGACTTTGCCAATGGAGGCGTACGCAAAATCAATGCGTGCGGCTTGATCGACCCCGAAAGCCGGATCGGGGCTTGGGTGCCCGCCATCCATGCTTACAACAGCGTAGCCGCGCAAGAGCCCGGGAGCCGCGGTCGAGTTCCGGCAAGGAATGGTCCCGACGGCCGGCGCCAGGAAGCCATCAACTGCGCCGCCGCCCTGGAAAAGGAACATGTCGTTCCAGGTCGTCGGAAGACGCACCTCAAACCGGGTGCCATATGATTGACCATCGACCCCCTGGCGTTTCCCGATAACACCTCGGACAAGGCAGTGCCCGCCCACTTTTACCGCCTGAGGCGAGGCGCCGGTGAATGCAGTGAAGGGATCTGCGGGGATCTCCTGCGGCTTTTGAAGGCTAGCCTCGGTAAAGATCACGCTTGGAATTGTGAGCTTGGCGATGGACCGGCACGCCTGATCCGACGCGTTTGCCGCCAGCGCAGGCGCACATACACATATGATCGCCAAAATCAGTGCCAGGGTGCACCCGCGGTCCCGCAGCTTGAGCCCGTTAGCCAAGAACATACCCATCCTCCCTGGATGCCCCGATAGCCCGAAAGCTGATCGCATTGGTAGCTAGTTGTGAGCTTTCAGAAGGTTATCCATCCGGTCCGGACCGGGAAAGCTGAGGTTGTCGAAGCTTCAGTGATTCCAGTGGGACCGGATGAACATCCATAAGAGTACCCGTCTGACGCCGCTCGGTCGAGAGCGAATTGTAATGCAGGTCGAGAGCGGACAGACGCCTGAGGCCGTCGCGAAAGCCGCAGGCGTCTGCCCGCGGACGGTTCGCAAATGGCTCGACCGGTATCGCGCCGAGGAAATGCCAGGATTGCGGAATCGCTCATCTCGCCCTCATCGGCTGCGCCGGCCGACGCTGGTGCGCGCGAGCGGTTGGATGGGCTTCTGACCGAAATGTTGGCCGGTACATAAGCCGCTTCATCTTGCTTCGCAAGTTCGAGCTCGGCAACAATTCCGCGGCGGCAAACCGGCTGCTTGACCGACTGGAGTTCCTGCGCGGTGGGTCTTGATCCGCAAGTGCTCGCCGGCATCCGCAACACCGCATCGCTCGCCTGCGTCGGCAGGGTGAGCGCTATTTCACCGATGGCTTGCGCGATATCAGCTCGGATCGACGCTGGGCGATCCTTGCCGTTTGCGCCGTGGAATGGGAGGCGGCGGTCGCCGATGCCGTGGTCGAGACCCATGACCGGATCGTAAGGAAGACCTGGCGAGAGACTAAGGAGGAAACGGGCTTGACGCTGCAGAGGCTCTATTCGGCCGACATATGCGAGCAATTCTATGAAGCGGACCGCGACGCCATTAGCCTCCTGCCGGTTTTCGTGGGTTTCGCGGGGTCGACAGAGACGGTGCGACTGAATGCCGAACACAGCGAGTTTCAGTGGGTCCCCTTCGATCAAGCGGTCAACATGGTTCCGTTTGCCGGGCAGCGGAACGTGCTCAGGCACGTCCAGAAAGAGTTCGTCGAGCAAGAGCCAAATCGCTGGCTGTTAATTCATCCGCCACGCTAGGCAGCCGGGACGACGCGAGCGGCCGATTCCCACCCCTCCGGGCCGTCAGGGAAGGTGGAAAATCGACCCAAAGCGTCCTCCAAGCGGCGAATTTCGAAGTAAGTTTTCCGCCTTGCTGGAACCCTGCACCTTCATAGAAGCGCAGAGTGGACTCCCTCCGAGATCCAGTCGCCAACAGAACCTTGTAGCAATCGGCGTTCCATGCTTTGTCGAGCGCGGCATGAAGGACGGCGCGGCCCAGCCCAGTAGCCCAGTCCGGCGATGGTTGGCATCTGTCACGACGTTTTCGATTACCCCGTAAAGACGGGCTCCCCGGGACAAGTTGGGAACGATCGCGAGTGTGCAGGACGACACGAGCAGCCCTGCCATATCGACCACGAAGACAGTGATCCGATTCGTATGATTGGAAAGTGGATAGTGACAGACCCTCAGCCTTCAAACCAACAACACACGAGCATGGGCGGGTAACCGCTGCATGTCGGTTGTCCACCCTACTGAGACAGATGGGAACCGGACAGCTCGCGACCCTTTTCGGACCTTGGTTCGAGAAAGCTCTACCGGAAGCAAGATGTTCGTTCGTAACAAAATGGACCGATCTCTGCTCTGTGGCGTGTGCGTTCAAGCCGCTCGGGGCGATACCCGCAGAAACCAGCGAGCTTACCATCGAACACCTGCTAAGCTCATTAGCAATGAAGCAACGAAGGTGGAGGCTAGGTGTTTAGTCCCGGCATTTGATGGGTGGGATCGAGTCGGAACCGTTCGGGCTCTTTTGCCCAGATTTTGCAGATGAACTCGTAGGGTGTTAGGCCCTTGAAGGTCTTAAGCCGGCGCGCGAAATTGTAAGCTAAGATGAAGTCGGCGAGATGCCGGCGCAGTTGATCGTGATCGTCATAGTGGAAGCGCTTGACGGTGGCGTCCTTGATGGTCCGATTCATCCGCTCGACCTGGCCGTTCGCCCAGGGATGGTTGATCTTTGTGAGCCGGTGCTCGATGCCATGTTCGTCGCAGATGCCGTCGAAGATGTGCTGAAGGGATGCTGGTCAAGGTCGCCAACAAGGATACCGAAAGCGTCGTCTCGGCACTGATCAAACAGGCACGGAAACTCCCCGGCGAACTGTACCAGTCGTTGACCTGGGACCGAGGTAAAGAGCTCGCCGATCACCAGCGCCTGACCTTGGCCTCCGACGTCGAGGTCTACTTCTGTGATCCGCGGTCGCCGTGGCAGCGCGGCTCCAACGAAAACACCAACCGATTACTGCGCCAATATCTGCCGCGCGGAACCGATCTATCCCTGCACAGCCAGACTAAGCTCAGCGCGATCGCACGGCAGCTCAATGAGAGGCCGCGAAAGACCTTGCTTTATCAAACCCCAGCTGAAAAGTTCGCGGAGTGTGTTGCAGGGATCAGTTGAACCCACCCCGCTAAGCGGGCAGAATTTCTGCGACAGCATTTGCTGAAACCCTACTTTACAACAGTGTGGCGCTTCCGGCCGAGCGAAAGCCGGATCGGGAGGTCTTGGGACGATATCATTGTATCAATCTCGACGAAGTTGCCGTTGATCCGCACACCTCGTCCCGAGATCGCCCTTCGCGCTTCCCCTTTGGAGGAGGTCAATCCGGCGCGTACCAGCAAATCCACAAGGGCTACTCCGGCCAAGCCCTCGGCGTCATTTAGATGAAGCGTCGGTAGCCCCTCTGCGGCTTCGCCCTGCCCAAATGCTTGGCTAGCCGTGGCCTCCGCCTGTTTGGCGGCGTTAGTTCCATGTGCCAGGGCCGTAGCTTCGTTGGCCAGACGTTCTTTGACGGCGTTTAGCTCGGTTCCTTCAGCCTGTCCAAATCGCTCGATCTCGTCCATCGGCAGATCGGTGAAAAGCTTCAGGAACCGAACGACATCAGCGTCTTCCGTGTTACGCCAGAATTGCCAGTAATCGTATGGCGAAAGGCGATCTTCGTTGAGCCACACAGCTCCGGCAGCCGTCTTACCCATCTTGACACCTGAAGAAGTCGTCAGAAGCGGCGTAGTCACTCCGAAGACTTCCTTTCCATCCGTCCGCCGTATCAAGTCGATGCCATTGATGATGTTCCCCCACTGGTCGGCTCCACCCATCTGCAGACGGCAACCGGTCCGGCGGGATAGCTCAAGGAAGTCGAACGCTTGGAGGATCATGTAGTTGAATTCTAAGAAGCTCAGGTTCTCCTGCTTTTCCAGCCGCGACTTCACACTGTCGAAAGAGAGCATCCGATTGACGGAGAAATGCCTGCCGACGTCTCTCAGCATGTCGATCCAACGAATGCTGTCCAGCCAGTCGGCATTGTTCACCATCACGGCATCCGTCGGGCCGTCTCCGAAGACAAGGAGACGGTCAAAGACCTTTCTGATCCCTTCAATGTTGGCGGCGATCCGGTCGTCCGTCAGCATCGGCCGCGCCTCCGAACGGAAGCTGGGATCGCCGATGCGGGTGGTCCCACCCCCAATGAGAACGATGGGTTTATGGCCAGTCTGCTGAAGATGACGAAGCGCCATGATCAGAAGAAGATGGCCGACATGAAGACTGTCAGCCGTCGCATCGAAACCAGCGTAAGCGGGTACGACGCCTGCTTCAAAGGCGGCATCGACACCCGGCAGGTCGGTCCCTTGATTTACATAGCCGCGCTCAATGAGCGTCTTCAAAGCGGCCGAACATGGTTCGGAATGACCGGTTGATAAATCGGGAAGTGCCATAGGGAATTCTCCTGGTATTGCCGCCAGGGGGTCCTCTCAATGAACAAGCCGCCTGACGGCGGCTTGTTTCAAGGCATGATCGAAACGCGCCGCTCCTTATGGAAGCGTCGCATAATAGATTGCAGCGATGAGCGCGGACTTGATCATGTGCCGATGCATAAAGGACTTTATCCGCACCTGCAAGCAATCTGAAATGGCTACTTCGGGGAGCTGCCGAGCCTTTGTCGCGACGATTTTGCAACTGACTTTTGCACCGTCGCAGAACTCAACTTTTGCGACAACATCTCACCAAGGCGTCCGGGCTCTAGAAAAAAGTCCCCCTCCCCTGTTGCGGTCACTATGCATTTTTATATAGTCACCGTAGTCACAATGGTCACGGAGGCCAGAATGCAGTCTGCTCCAAAAGAGGATGCCAACTGGACCGTCGCTCGGGCCAAGGCGCGGCTGTCGGAAGTCATCGAGCGTGCGCAGGCGGCGCCGCAAACGATCACGCGCAACGGTAGGCCAAGCGTCGTTGTCGTCTCCGCCGAGGAATGGCAACGCAAGACGGTGCGCAAGGGTACGCTTGCGGAGTTTCTGCTGGAGTCGCCGCTACGCGGCGCGGAACTCGACCTTGAGCGTCAACGCGATGAACCGCGTGATCTGCCGCTGTGAGGCTACTGCTGGACACGAATGTCCTGTCCGAGGTGACAAGGCCGGCGCCGGACGCACGCGTTCTGGAATGGCTGGACAAGCTCGACGAGGATCGCTCGTTCATCAGCGTGGTGTCGATCGCGGAAATCCGGCGCGGCGTTGCTCTCATGGGCGAGGGTCGGAAGCGTGAGGCGCTGGCCGAATGGCTTGCCCGAGACCTGCCTCAGCGTTTCGAGCAGAGAGTCCTCCCCGTCGACGAGCCGGTTGCTCTGGCCTGGGGCGATCTGATGGGTCTTGCGAAGCGCCGCGGCCGCGGGCTGACGTCAATGGACGGATTGATCGCAGCCACAGCGATTGCCCAGGAGCTCACTCTGGCAACGCGTAATATGAAGGATTTCGAAGGCTTCGGAATAGAGCTCTTCGATCCGTGGACTGCGTGAATCGCCCAGCACCTCATCCCGAATGCTCGAAGCGAATTTCGAAAAAGAAGTGTGGGTTTGCTCTCATACCCTTTGCTGAAATGTTGTGACAGAGCGCATGGAATGCCACGCGCTTCAAATCGGAGTAGCCATCCAGGAAGCCTGAAGCCCTTTGAAGCGCATGTCCGTCAGCTATTCATAGCGTGGATGACTTTGATCGAAACAAACGATTTCATAACTCTTCGGAAATCTTGCATGGACAAAAGCACGTCCGCACCGATCACCCATCCAAGGAGAAAATCTTCCATGCGCCCTGACGTGCAGTGGAGGTCGTGCCGAGAAGTGAGTTGCAACTGGCCGACCATGTCGGCGGTTCGACGCTAGTCGTCCCCAATGTTCCTGAGCTGCGAAGTCTTGCAGGCGAGCCCGCTGCCCAGCGCGATTCTGCTTGTGGGCGGGCTTATTGCCGCAGGCAGATCCGGTCGGCTCGTCTGGGCAGCGGATTGGAGACCCGGCCGGCAGCGCTACCATACAACATCAGCGCACTTTACATCTACGCGGTATTGCCGTGCTTCCAGTCGGTGCCATGTTTGGCCGACACATGACGCGATGCGGCCTCCTGCACAGCCGAAGGCGTTATCGGATGTGCGACCGGGAAGCAGGTGGACAGTGCAGCACGTGTCACTCGCTGTGCGACGGTCTTTCGGGGAATGAAATCGGGCCAGTTCACGGCGCGGTGATCCAGCCAAGCTCTCGGCGTCATGGAACGGCAGGCGCCACGATCGAAGCATCTCATGTTGATTCAGGCGGACCCCTTATGAGGCGTTCTTTGATGCCGGTGATGCCTGACAGGCGGTTGCAGCTGCAAGCGACAATGCGGCCTATTTAGTTGGAAACGGAGGCAGGCCAATTTGGCTTGCCCGTCACTATGTGGAGAAAGAAATGCTGTGTCTAGGAATTAGCGGCGGACTTGACCAAGTCCATGAAAACCGATTCGAGCTTCGGAACGCCTTTATGCACGATGGCGCCGCGGTGCTCGTCCGAGACGGACGGGTGATAGCAGCCGTCGAAGAGGAACGCCTCAATCGGATGAAACACTCCAACAAGCTCCCAATTCGTTCGATTCAATACTGTCTGTCAGCGGCGGGGGTTCAGCTCAACGACATTGATCGTGTCGCGCTCTACGCCAGCGAGCCCTATGCCAACGCCATGCTTGAAGGTATGTCCGCATCCCACCCGGACATTCTCTCCATTCCGTTGGATGCTAAAACGTTGGTGCAGGATCTGTTAACGCGTGAGTTCGGCACTAAGTTGGACAGTTCGCGTATTTCATTCGTAAGTCATCATCAGGCGCACGCCGTGAGCGCCTTTGCAATGTCGGGCTTCGAACAAAGTCTCATTCTAGCGATTGATGGCTCTGGTGATTTCCTATCGGGCCTCTTGGCGGTAGGGTCTGGCACAGAAATTACGCAACTCGAGGCTTTCCCCGAGAACAATTCTCTTGGGCTGTTTTATCTCGAGACGATCCGCTATCTCGGCTACGGCTTGTTCGACGAGTATAAGGTAATGGGACTCGCGCCCTACGGCGACCCCGCTCCCTATCGCGAGCTCTTCGAGCAGTTCTACGAGCTCTCCGCCAACGGCGGTGGCTACCGTGTTCACCTCGACCGCATCGGTCCGGCGTTGCTCCGCAATATCGAGGTCAGGCGAAAGGGAATGCCCTTCACCCAGCAGCATCGAGATGTGAGTGCGTCACTGCAGGAAGCGCTTGAGCGGATCGTGTTCCACATTCTCCGGCATCACCGTGAGGCCACCGGCATGAAGCGGTTGTGCCTGGCGGGGGGGGTGGCCCACAACTGTACGATGAACGGTAAGCTGCTGTATTCAGGGCTTTTCGAAGACATCTTCGTGCAACCCGCGTCTCACGACGCTGGCTGCGCATTGGGAGCTGCGCTGATAGTCTCTAACGAGATGGGCCGCCCCGCGCCGTGTGAGCGACTGCAGGAGGTCTATTGGGGTCCTGATCTCGGGAGCGAGCGCGCCGTGCAACAGGAACTGAATGCATGGGCCGGACATCTCGAGGTTGAACGCTCTGATGACGTGGCAAGCAGTGCAGCCGACTGGATCGCCAACGGCGCCGTGATCGGCTGGGTGCAGGGTCGTTCGGAGTTTGGGCCACGTGCGCTGGGCAACCGCAGCATTCTTGCCGACCCTCGGCCCGCCGCAAACAAGGACCGGATCAATGCGATGGTCAAGAAGCGCGAAGGCTATCGGCCCTTCGCGCCATCTGTGCTGGAGGAGGATGCGAGCGAATTTTTCGACCTCCCGGACGGTAGGCACGAATTTCCATTCATGAATTTCGTCGTTCGCGTGCGTGACTCAAAGCGCGCCTTGCTCGGTGCCATCACGCACGTCGACGGTACCGCTCGCCTGCAAACAGTATCGCACAACGCCAATCCCGCGTACTGGGAGGTCATCAATGCGTTCAAGAAGCGCACAGGCACTCCAATTCTGCTCAATACGTCCTTTAACAACAATGCCGAACCGATCGTGGATTCGGTTGCAGACGCGATTGCCACCTTTCTGACGACAGAGCTGGATGGACTTGTGGTCGGGCCCTTCCTGGTAAAAAAGCGGGCTGCAACGCTGCAGGATTGGACTGCGCTTGCGGTTTCGTTGCCGCCCTATGTGTCCCTCCATCAAACCCGCGCTTACAAAGCGCCAGATCGTCGGGAAACTCACTGCGAGATCGGCACGACCCACTTCAACAGTGACAGTGTGCGAATTTCACACGACTTGTTTAATCTGCTGATGCGGATTGAGGGCGAAGCCATGTTGGGAGATCTCCTCAATACAATTGCGCCGGATCAGGCTAAGCGTGACGCTGTGATGGAGGGCCTGCGACGACTGTGGGAGCAGCGCCTCGTTCGGTTGCATCCCTCACAAGCTGCTCGCACGGATCAAGACTGCGATCAAACGCTGGACCAGCATAACAGGCTCTCAGCGTGATAGCGATGCCGCTATCCAAGCTCGGCGAATAAACGTGTTCATCGACGCCGCCTGCCACCGCACGGGGGGGCGGGGGGGGGCGTGATGCCAGGGGTGGTTTGTGCCCGGGAAGTTGGGCGCCCCCGGCGCGGAGGAAAAATACCCGGCGGGGGGGGGGGTGTTTT
>NZ_JAMYRY010000026.1:0-91709 GCF_040321655.1 Mesorhizobium sp. M0306
AAGCACCTGCGCGTAAAGCTTGGCATAGAAGGGTTTGCGGGGCGCGGGACTCGCGCCGCGGACTTGTGCAGCTGACACTGTTTCTCTCTCCCTGACCGGATCGAGGTGGCGTGACTTCTCCCGGGCTTCTCCCTATCGCGGCGCTCCGGTCGAACGCTGCACCAAGGCCGCCGCAATACCCATGCCAAATGGATCCGCATGACCTGAACTGACGTTGGGCTCGCCAATGATGGGATGAATGCGGTGGCACAAGACGGGAATGACAAGGCCGCCGTCCAGCACGCGCTTGATGTTCTCCGGCGGATTGCCGGTCGATCTCTCTGGCTTGCGGTTTTGCTGCACATCGTGGTGGGCTCCTCGGTTTGCCGACATTGGGAAGGGCCGCATCGCTGGCACCAGAGCGGAGAATTGCCGTGTTCTTTGCCGCGCTGCCGCAGCAGCGACAGCTTGAAAGCGACGTCGAGACGTAGGGATTGACGCCGCTGGTGCTGACCGCGACGATGCGGTTCAGAAGTTCCGAGCACCGCCGAGAAAGCCGCGCTCGACCGCCACCTTCGCGCCTTCACACGCGACGCCGCCGCCTTATCTGTGTCATCAATATCGAGGAAATGGCGGTTGCCGCGACCGACCAGTGTCGTCGGCAGTGATTATCGCTCCCGCCCCTGGTTCGCAGGCGCTGGTGACTGGCACGGCCCGGCAACTCGGCGCGGTCAGCCGCTCGGGCACCGCATCGCCGGCGCCGTATTTCTGTCGTTCAACATCGCCGACAAAAATTAGAACTGATGAATTCTATCATAGGCCGCGAGGTTTCCTTTCACGAATGAAAGAAAGCTCGATTGACTATGCCGCCTCGCTCCAGTCTTTTGAAAATCAACGTGTGGTTGCCCCCGTGCAAGCCGAGAACGTGGCCAAGCTTCGTGGAGGGAGAGCCAAGCGATGCGTCAGGGGTCGACCCGCTTTGCACTCGACCACACGGCGGTGGCACGAGTTCACGTCAGAGCATTTTCGCGCTTGCCCGCGACGTCGCGGGCGCACATGCCGCCGGCATGCATTTCATGGCGCGAGATCGAGGATCATATGCACCACAACATTCCCAAATCAGAACAAAATGCCAGCGAGTGCCGCATTTCGCTTCCGGATGCGAAAAGGGCTTACCCAAAGTCCGAGATGAACACCGCGGTCCCTTTTGTGCCATCGCACGAGCACGCGCTTACCGGCATCTTCGAAATATCGAAAGTACTCACCGACCCCGCCCGGCTCGAAGTCACGTTGGCCAAGGTCGTCGATCTCCTGCCCTCGTTTGTGCAGATGCGGCACGGCATCATCGCTCTCTTCGACGCTGAGGGCGTACTGGACATCACCGTAGTCACCGGCTGCGACGAGAACAGCGATGAGCGCTCCCGGATGCGCCTGCCGCGCAAGGCAATCGATCTGATTGTGACGACGGACACGCCGCTCGTCGCCGAGAACATAGCGGTGCATTCGGCCTTCACTGCCGCTGACATAGAGGTGCTTGGGGCCTCCGACACCGTGTCCTTCATCGGCGTTCCCATTCGTGTTGATGGGAACGCCGTAGGCACGCTGACTATCGACCGCGCCTTGGACAGCAGGTCAACGTATCGGCTCGATTATGATGTCCGGCTGCTCACCATGATAGCCAACATGGTGGGACAGACAGTCAAGTTGCACCGCTTCTCCGCGGGCGACCGCGAACGACCGACGGAGGTGGAAGATGGGCTGCAAACGCAATTCTCTGATGTCAAGCACCCTGCACCGCAGCGCAAGAAGGTTCACGTCAAGGGAATGATTGGCGATAGTCCGGCGCTAAGCGCGCTGCTCGAGAAGATCGCAGTTGTAGCTAAGGCAAAGACCACGGTTCTGTTGCGAGGCGAATCCGGTACCGGGAAGGAGCTGGTCGCCAAGGCAATTCACGAGTTGTCGCCGCGCGCCAAGCGGCCCTTCATCAAACTCAATTGTGCAGCGCTGCCAGAGACAGTCCTGGAATCCGAATTGTTCGGTCATGAGAAGGGTGCCTTCACAAGCGCGTTCAATTCCCGCAAGGGTCGCTTTGAGCTCGCCGACAAGGGGACGTTGTTTCTGGATGAGATCGGCGAGATCTCGGCCTCCTTCCAGGCAAAGCTACTGCGCGTGCTGCAGGAGCAGGAGTTTGAGCGCGTCGGCAGCAACCAGACCATCAAGGTCGACGTTCGCGTGATTGCCGCCACGAACAGGAACCTTGAAGAGGCGGTTGCAAGGAATGAGTTCCGCGCCGACCTATATTATCGCATCAACGTGGTCCCCTTGCTGGTGCCGGCGTTACGCCAAAGGCGCAGCGATATTCCGCTCCTCGCAGCTGAGTTTCTCAAGAATTTCAACGATGAGAACGGCCGTACGCTGACCTTCGATCCGCGTGCGATTGAAGTACTGATGAAATGTGAATTTCCCGGCAACATTCGCGAGCTTGAAAATTGCGTGCACCGGACAGCGATCCTGGCGGAGGGACTATCAATCGGGAGAAACGACTTTGCGTGCTCCCACGACCAATGCTTTGCCGAGGCGCTGCGGAAGAGCAGATCGGGCAAGGCCGCGCTGCAACCAGCGCCAATCCTGCCAGAGGCAGTGAATCCGGCCACGCCTCCGGATGCGGCCGCTCGTTCGGCCGCCACCACAGTCCCGCCTGCCGGAGCAACCCACTCATTGGGCGCGAGGACCACCGACGCCGAGCGCGTCATTGCTGCCATGGAAAGATGTGGCTGGGTACAGGCAAAGGCGGCGCGCCTGCTTGGACTGACCCCGCGCCAGATTGGCTACGTGCTGAGGAAATACGGCATCGAGGTCAAGCGTCTGTGAAAGCATGACTCAGGCGGATTAGCTGAGACCGCTTAGCGGCTTGGCCCGCGCAGGGATGCAGATCCGCGTCCGCGTCAATTCGATCCGACCGAGGACAGCCTGGCCGAATTCCCGTGGCAGCCGGCGTTGCGACCATCTTGTGAAAGGCGACGCTGCCATCGTCAATCCGTCCGCCATGTTGCTCTCGTTGCGAGCTCATACGGATGAACCTGTGCGACAGAAACGGAGATAAAATATGTCCGATGCAAAACTACAAGCTGTGCTTTCGTCTCTTCCGCAAGGGACGCGACAGTTAGATGCTCTGCCGTCCAACGGACCAGCGCCGGACGAAAGTTTTGTCAAGCTGAATACGAATGAGAACCCGTTTCCGTTGCCGCCAATCATAATGCAAAGTGCAGTGGCGGCCCTCAATCGCCAGTATCTGTATCCGGACGACGATAACATCAGCTTGAGGGAAGCAGCGTCCAATACCTATGGCGTATCCACGGATCAGGTCATCGCAGGCAACGGGTCGTCTGAACTGCTCGGACTCATCTACAGAGCTTTCCTCGCCCCTGGCGACAAGGTGGCGATGATATCGCCAGGGTTTTCGTTCAACCGCAAACTTGCCATGTTGCATGGTGCTGAGTTTCTCGAGATCGGATGTCAAACTCATTCGCTGCCAATGGAGCAATTGCTTTCCGGTCCGGCAAAAGACGCCAAGTTCATTCTGGTGGCCAATCCAAACAATCCGACCGGAACATTCCTCTCGATAAGCAATATCGAACGCCTCGTGGCACAATCGGATCGCCTGGTCGTCCTTGATGAGGCCTATGTCGACTTTGCACCCGATCACGGGCTGCGCCTCATCAACCGTTATTCGAACCTTCTGATCTTGAGAACATTTTCGAAGAGCTATGCCGCCGCCGGCATTCGCGTCGGTTTCGGTTTCGGTCACCCTGAGATTATTGGCAGGCTGCGCAACATCCAGAACGTCTTCAACATGAACGTGATCGGGCATGCGGTTGGTATCAGCGTGCTTGCGCATCGCGGCGCCTACGCAGAGAACCACAAGCACATCAGACATGAACGACAGCGAGTGACAGCCGCACTGTCGCAACTTGGATTTTCCGTAACGCCCTCCCACGCAAATTTCTTGCTAGCCCGTGTGCCAGCGGGACAGGACGGCTCATGGTGGCAAGCAGCCTTGGAAAGGCAAAAGATACTCGTTGCCTACTTTCCGGACAATGGTTTGGAACATTGCATCCGCGTCAGCATCGGCACAAAAGAGCAATTGGATGCATTTCTTGCTGCCGCTCGCGATATAGTTGGAAGCTTAAACATACCAAGCACCACGGGCAGGGGAGCGTCAGGCTCTGCTCGTTCGGTACGCTGACGCTAATCCGATATCACACATTGCTATCTTTAGACTTGCTTGGTCACCCAAGCACGACAACATTTTTCTTTAAAATCGGGGACAATCGAGTGACAAACGTCTTTCCTTCAAACCTAGCCTTCGGCATCTTCGATCATCTGGACGAGGACGGCCTCGATATCGCCCGGCAGTACGAAGATCGCCTGATATTAGCAGAGGCGTGCGATCAGCTAGGGTTCTATGCCTATCATCTCGCAGAGCACCACTGTACCCCCCACGGGAGAGGTCCATCGCCGAATCTGTTCTTATCGAGCGTCGCCCAGCGCACCCGGCGCCTGCGTCTCGGACCCTTGGTGATGCTGCTTGCGCTTTATCATCCGCTGCGTGCGTTCGAAGAGATCTGTATGCTGGACCAGTTGAGCGGTGGCAGGCTCGAACTGGGCATAGGGCGCGGTGCTCTCCCGATCGAATTGGGTTACTTCGGGATTGGTGCGGACGCGGTGCCGGGCCGCTATGCGGAAGCCAGCGAAATTCTTGTTGAAATACTTGTTAATGCCATGAAGGTTGGCACGCTGTGCTATCAAGGCCGCCATTTTGAGCTCAATGACGTTCCTTTGACGCTAAGACCTCATCAGCGTCCACATCCGCCGACATGGGTCGCCGCCAATCGACCCGAGTCCGCAGCCTGGGCCGCTGCGAATGGAGCAAATATCGCGTGTGTAGGACCTTCCTCTTCTGTTCGCAAAACTACTGATGCGTTCCGCGCCTATCGAGAGGACAACGCTGGCGCGGGCGATCAAGCGCCATTTATTGGATTGCTCCGCATGGTCGTGGTTGGGCGTTCTGAAACAGACGCGTATTCGATCGCGGCACCTGCTTACGATCGATGGCTCAAGAGCTTCCAATTCCTTTACGACCTTAATGCCATCCCGACTCCACCAAACCTGCCGCTGACCTTCGATGCGGCAATAGAGCGTGAATTGTGCGTGGTAGGATCAGCAGCGTCTGTGCGAGAAGCTCTGCTCAGTCAGTTGGAAGAGGCAGGTGCTAACTACCTTCTTTGTCAACTGGCATTTGGAAATCTGCCGCTAGATGCTTCCCTGTACACCGCGACGACCATTCAATCCGAAATCATGGCTCGACTTGGCTGACCATGAAATTCGCGGTCTGATCCGAAGGTTAAATCGTAGTAACAGCGCTCCCTCACATCCACGTGCTCGAGCGTGCACGTGGTGGGGGCGGGCAATCGGGAGGGAGGCCAAACTGACGACGAGCCGGCGGCACAGATTACCAGGTTTGTGCGTTGGCTGGCGTCTGGGCCATCGTGTGAACCTGCACGATCCTAAGGAGCCGAGCGCGTCACGATGCGGGCGCGTCTGCTCGTCGCGCTCGCGCTAGTCGTTGCCCATAGCCCGCCGCAAGAGGTTCTTCTCGACCGGGGCGGCGCCGGTGGCGGCTCCCGCATCCAGCTTCATCAGCGGCTCGGCGGTAGCAAAGCCGTCACTCGCTACGGCGCTGTTGAGGGCGCGCTCGCGAGCGGCTTTGCTACGCCGAGCGACACCACCTGGAGCGAGTTCGCCCGATGTCGCGGCGTGCACCGCGGTCGGATAACGACGCTGGAGGAAATCGTTCGCAGCCGGTCTTCACGATCCGCGCGAGTGCTTTGCATGAATGCTGCCTGCTTCCTCGTCTGCGGCGGCCTGAGTGTCCGCCGGCACGCCCGAAGTCAATGTCAGTACCACAAGGCCGCCAAGACGTCAGGTCTGGGAGCCGGCTTGTACGGTCGTATCGTGTTCTGGAATATCGTCAAAGGAGGCGTAGTTGAGATTGTAGAGTTTGGAATACAGGCCCCCCATGGCTATTAGCTGATCGTGGTTGCCAGTCGCAATAACTTGGCCATTCTGAAGCACGATGATGCGGTCGGCACCCCGGATCGTGGCAAGACGGTGGGCGATGACGAGGCCAGTGCGCCCTTCAAGCAGCTTTATCAGAGCCTTCTGAATCTGCATTTCCGTGTAGCTGTCGATGTTGGCGGTAGCTTCGTCGAGCACGAGGATCTTGGCGTCGGCGACGAGGGCGCGGGCGAAACTGATAAGCTGGCGCTGGCCGAGAGATAAGTTGTCGCCGCGTTCGCCAAGTTGGGTCTCATACCCGTCGGCGAGGCTCATTATGAAGTCGTGGGCGCCGACCGCCTTGGCGGCCTCGATCACCTTGTCGCGCGTGGCTTCCGTCTTGTGGTATCGAATGTTCTCGAAGACCGTCCCGGTGAACAGGAACGGCTCCTGCAGCACCATGGCGACCTGGCGGCCGAGCGATTCCTGGGTGAGATCGCGCACATCATGTCCGCCGACCAGCACTTGGCCCTGCTGAACATCATAGAAGCGGTGGACCAGGGCCATCGCGCTCGATTTGCCAGAACCGCTCGGCCCGACCAGTGCGACCGTCTCGCCGGGATTGACCCGGAAGGAGACATTTTTCAGCACCGAACGGTTCGGATTGTAGCCGAAGGTGACGTCCCTGAACTCGACCGAGCCGTCCATTTCGGGCGAAAGCACCTCGGCATTGGGTTTGTCCTGAACATCGATCTTGACGTCGAGCACATCGGTCAGGCGCTTGCCTGAGGCCATGGCGCGCTGCATGACCGAATATTGCAGGGTGAGTGAGCGGATCGGGTCAAAGAAGCGCTGGATGTAAAATAGGTAGGCAACCAATACGCCCACATCTATGCGGCCATTCATGACCATCGAGCCGCCGACCACAATAACGGCGGCCATGGCGAGGCCGGTGAGGCCATCGACGATAGGCACCATGACCAGTGCATATTTGGCAGCGATCAGGTGGGTCCTGAGGTTGGCATGGGCCTTGTCGTCAAAAAGGATGAAATTCACCTGCTGGCGGTCCATTGACTGGACGGTGCGCACGCCGTGAATGGCTTCGGCCAGCGCGCCGTTGACGACGGAATTAGTCTCGTGTGCGGCCATGAAGGCGTCGCGGGCACGCGGCAGCCAGACAATGCGGACGATCACCAGGACCGGCAGAACCGAGAGCGTCAAGAGGCCGAGGCGGAAGTCGAGCCACAGCATTACGAAAACGATGCCGAAGAGAAGCGCAACATCGCCTACGGAATATACCGAGGTTTCGAGGAATTCCTGTATGGAGTTGACGTCGCCTTGCAGGCGCGACATGAGGCGTCCGACCTCGGTCTTGTCCATGAAGGAGAGCGAAACCTTCTGCAGATGGCCAAACATGGCGCGGCGGATGTCGAACAGGACAGTTTCGGCCACTTTCCCAACCACGGTTTCCTGCATGTAGCCGGCAGCGAAATTGACCAAAATCGCCAAAACGAACGCGCCGACGGCCGCGAGCTGGGCTGAGCGATCGGTCCTTGCCGGGTTCATGCCCTGGTCGAGCGCGTAGCGGATGATCAACGGGATGAGAAGCTGCGTCCCGGTGAAGATCAGCATTGCTGCAATCGTGATGACTACCCTGGCCCGATAGGGACGGACGAAAGCCCAGATGCGCCGGAGGATGCTCTTGTCGAAAGCCCGGCCGAACATCTCCTCCTCGATGCGGTGCGAGCCGACAACCGCGCGCGGAGGGCGTCTGCCGTCGTCACGTTCGGCTTCGACTTCGCCGGCGCGGCCCTGCGCCATCAGCGGGCGCCCCCATACTGGGTCATATTGTCATCACCCGGGCGCGTCTGGAGATCGTAAAGGGCCCTGTAGCGTCCCCGCTTCGCCAAAAGCTCTTGATGCGTGCCGCGTTCTACGATTTCGCCGTTATCGACAAAAAGGATCTGATCGGCATGCACAAGCGCACTCAGCCGGTGCGCGATGATGATCGTCACCCGATCCTTGGCGAAGCGCCGCATCGCCGCGCGGATGCGCTGCTCGGTGCCGGCATCGATCGCGGCCGTTGAGTCGTCGAAAACGACGACGGAGGGGCGCAGCATCATGGTGCGAGCAATCGTGAGACGCTGGCGCTGGCCGCCAGAGAGAGAGACGCCGCGTTCGCCCACGACCGTCTCGTAGCCTGCTGGGAGCCCGAGGATGTAGTTGTGGAGCTGGGCGAATTCGCCAGCGCGTTCGATTCGCTGTCTCTTCGCCCAGGGATCGCCATAAGCGATGTTGTTCTCGATCGTAGTGGTGAATAGGAATGCATCCTGCTGTACGACGGCGACCGCCTTGCGAAGCGTCGCGAGGGTGACATTGCGTACGTCCTGGCCGTCCAGCGTGATGGCGCCACCGGTCACGTCGTAAAAGCGGGGGACCAGATGAGCCATCGTCGATTTGCCCGAACCCGGCGGACCGACGATCGCGATCGTCTCGCCTCTACGGGCCTCAAAGCTGAGGTTCTTCAAAATGGCGCGGTTTTCGGCGCTGGGGTACGCAAACGAGACATTGTGGAAGCGCAGAGTGCCGTCGCTTATCTCGAGCGGTCTGGCCTCGAGAGCATCCCTGATTGTGATCTCCTGGTCGAGGAGACCGAAAAGCCGCGAACCGCAGCTAGAAGCGCGGGCAAAGGCATTGACCATGAGGCCGATCTGGCGGACTGGCATTTGCAGGATTGTCATGAAGGTCAGGAAGGTCGCCACCGTTCCGACGCTGATCTCGCCAGCGACGAGCTTGCTGCCACCGATCCAGAGCACCAATCCCATTGCGAAAAAGAAGGACAAGGTCATCGCCGACGTGCTGGGCACGTAGATGTCAACGCGGTCGTGGGCGAGGTCGAGCGCGTTCTTGGAAGCGCCGTCGAACTTCAGCATCTCGTAGGCTTGAGCCGCAAAAGCGCGGACCACGCGGATGCCTGCGAGATTTTCCTCCATCACGCGGCTTAGTACCGAAAGCCGCTCATGCAGGTCGAGCCAGGTGGCGCGCAGCCTAAGCTGTGTGGCCGATGAGCGCCAGGCGACAAAAGGCACGAAGCTCAGCGCGACCAGGCCGAGCATGGGATCGGTCGAGATCATCATGTAGGCGCCGATCCCGATCAGCATGGTGAGCAGGAGCACGCGAACGAGCGCGGTGGAAAAATACATCCGCACGCCTTGGAGATCGAGCATTCCGATGGTGATCAGATCGCCTGAATGGACCCGGTCGTGAAAGGAAAAGCTGAGACGCTGGATCTTGTCGTAGTAGGCGAGCCGCAGTTCGTACGCGACATGATGCCCGACGGCTTCGGCAAAATAGTTCTGCGCCATCGTGAAAAGGCCGCGTAGCGCGCTGACGGCGAGCAGCAGGAGAGCAGGGGTCCAGAGCGCTTGTCCTGCCGCAGTCCCCGCGACACCGCCCCCGATGGCTGTCTGGGTCAGGTCGACGGCCCGGCCGAGAAGCTGGGGAATGAGCAACTGGAGGATTGCCGCCAGGACCGTCGAGCCCATAGCGAAGGCGACCTGCCAGGGGTGCCGCAAATTCATACGCGTGATGCGCAACAGCGTACTCAAATCCCGGCCCCAGCGCGCCGCTTCCACATGGGTCAACGAATTCAGAGCTTTCGTTGCGCTGCCGATAGCATCACTGCTCACGGGTGTATTCCCGACTGCATTTTGCGCCTTCGAGGCAAGCCGAAGGACCAATCATCAAAGGGGCCCGCCATTGTTAATCCTGTCCACCGCAGCAGGGCGCGTTCCTATAAGCCGAGCCGCGGCTTCACTTACTGGCATGTCGATCACCGTGATTCCGCTTGCCCCAAGGAAACGCGCTTCGTTTCTGGTCAGCGTTTCCGCGTCCATTACCGCGCAATATGGACCTCGGGAGCGCTTCATGATCTGCCTGGCGTAGGTGCGCAGCATCTGATCGTTGAAGCGGCAGCCAACGAAGAAAAATCCACGGGTGATGCGCCGTTCCTTCACCACGTCTGGGATCGGTGTCTGGATATCGATTTCGGTCAGGACTTCGACATAGTCGGAATCTGCGACGAGAAAGTTTTGCGCCGGCCTAATACTCCCGTGAGGTGTATAGAGAACCGTCTTTGCCCCCGATCGGGGGTCGAGTTCCCTCCCGGACAAATCGTAGGTTTTCGTCCAAATGTCCCGGATTTCGTTCGCCCGCGTTACGCCCTGGATCTCGACGACGTCCGTTCGGCCGGTCTCTACGAGAGCCGTGCGCATCGCGCCGTCGTACCAGCTGTCGACGATGAGGGAGAGCGGCAGCCTTGCGAGCCAGGCGTGGAGGAGGGTAGGCGCCACCGGCGCTGCGAATATGTCGGTCATCCAAGCTTGAAGCGTCCGGCGATGCCGGCGCTGTTCGATGAACTGCGCAACCGACCACATATTGGTGCGGATCCTGGAAGGGGCTGGCGCCCGTGCATTGAGTGCCGCGGCAACGACCTCGGGCGTATGCGGCACAGGCGGTTCCGCACAGTTGAACCCAAGAAGACCCGGACCGAGATAGGGGATCACCTCATCGGCGGCGAGCGCTTCCTTCGCCAGGTCAAGCAGCTTTTCGGCAAAACTGTCCCGTACGATGACCAGGTGGCCCGATGTCAGGATCGTGTTCATGCTCGTTCCTCGCGACGAACCTATCAAGGGGCAGCATCAGTCCTCTTCGGAAACCTTCTTTGCCTCGACGGTGATCGGCAGACGCGTATCCCGTGGAAGATCGGGTAGGAGGAGCCGCCACCCGTTCCTGAGCGTCACAGTTCCGCCCCACAACTCTTCCTTCTCAAGCTTGATGATCGGCTCTTCGAGGTCCTTTTTGGGGACATACGCCGACAAGCCAGCATCGGTCCTGCGGATCATGACTTTCATCTGGCCGTCCCTTCATTGGTATTGCTATCAGCACTGCAGGGCGCCTCGGCTTTGTCGAGGCTCATCAGTTCACGCGCTCGCATGCCGACGACGGTGCCACGGTCGATCCATTCGACCGCATAGATGAAGAATTGCTGGAGAAAGGTGCCAATGTCGCGCACATATCCCTCGTCGCCCTTCCGCACGAGATTTTCGCCGATCTCCCTGCCAGGATAGGTGCCGTCATTCTTTATGTGGCGAGTGGCACGTACCCGCTCTCCCGGCATGAATCGTGGAGGCCTGCGGATTTCGACCTCCTCTTCGCGTCCGAGCGACATGTCCGTTCCCTGATTTCTCTTGAGGCTGCAGATCGTGAACAAAGGCGTTCCAGCCGTCCTGCAAAGGCATCCCCGACCATGTCGGCAGCCCAATGTCCGTCACGCAGGAACGCAGGTCTTCGGCACCGGGCATACCGAGGCACATTGCTGCGCATCGAAGACCCCCTCGCACTCGGTGCACTTGTGCGGCTCGATCACGTAGCTCTCGCCTTTGAACTTGATCGCGCCGGAGGGACATTCGAATTCGCAGGCGCCGCATTGGGTGCATTGGGATGCGATGATCTTGAAAGCCATTTTAACTCCTGGTCCGAATGAATGAGACAGCTCAGGCCGTCGCCGCGAGTGCGGGGGTCCCACACGCGGCGGCGTAAATCGCGCTGATTGCGGTCTCGATATAGTCATGGGCATATGCGTCGGTGGCTTGGATTCCAGCGTCCGCGAGCTGATCCTGCGGGCAGTTTCCGATCTTGGCGCACAGCACGATATCTATGCCTTCAAGCGCTGCGATGACGCCATCGAGGACGGCTTCTCCGCCCCAGCCGCCGAGGCAATACTGCTCCACCTTCCGATGCCCGACAAAACTGATCCCTCTCGGCGAGGCTTGATAAACCTGGAATTCCTTCGCATGGCCGAAATGTTCATTGACGCGGCCGCCGCCCTTGGTCGCCACCGCGAAGAGAAGGGACTTGCCGGGGCTCGCTGCCTTGACCAATCCGATCGCTTCTCTCCTAGCCGCCACGTGATCACGGCGCTCCTCCGCGACCAGCTCCCGATAGGCCTTGCGATTGCTGGCATCGTAGGTGACCTCGCCGGGAATCCGGTCGAGTGTGAATTCCTGGCCACGATCCTCACCGAGCAGGCCGACGGCATCTGCCCGGCACTGCCGGCAGTGGCGCATCAACTGGGCGCCGCCTTCGACACGATCCTGAAGAGCCTTCATCTCCATTGCGTTTGGGCCGCGTTGCCCGCTCAGTCCGTAGTGCGTGCCGTGCGCCGGGTCCGAAATCAGCGGCATGAGGTTGTGCAGGAACGCGCCTCGCTCCTTGACCCATCTATTCACCTTGATCAGATGCTCATCGTTCACGCCGGGGATCATCACCGAATTGATTTTGGTGAGGATGCCGCGCGCGGTCAGCATCTCCAGACCCAACATCTGCCGCTCGTGCAGGATCCGGGCGGCTTCGATGCCGACGTAGCGGCGATGGTCGTAAAAGATCCAAGGATAGATCTTTGCACCGACCTCAGGGTCGACCATGTTGATGGTGATCGTCACGTGATCGACATTCATGTCGGCAAGCTCATCGACATGGTCCGGCAGCGCGAGCCCATTCGTGGAGATGCAAAACTTGATGTCTGGGATTTCCCTGGCGACTCGTTCGAACGTTGCCTTCGTCTTCTTCCAGTCGTAACAGGCATCGCCAGGTCCGGCGATGCCGAGCACGGAAAGCTGCGGCACCTCGTTGGCGACCGCGATCACCTTGCGTAGCGCCTGGTCGGGCGTCAGCTTTTCGGAGACCACCCCAGGCCGGCTTTCGTTGGCGCAGTTATATTTGCGATTGCAGTAGTTGCACTGGATATTGCAGCCGGGCGCGACCGCGACGTGCATGCGCGCGAAATAGTGATGCGCCTCTTCTGAAAAGCAGGGGTGATCCTTGATCTTGTCCCAGACAGCCGGATCCGTGTCGTCCGGCTTTATCGACGAGCCGCAGGACGAAGACGCGCAGCCACCGGCTTTCACGGTGGCAAGCAACTGGTCATCGAATGTCGTGCTGAGGCTCTCAAGCGAAATTGCCGGTGCGGACATCGAACGGCTCCGTTGCTGGGTGAATGTCGCAGTTCAAACCGCAAGACCTATGCCAGCTCAAAGAGCGGTTTTGGTTCACGAATTGGCTTTCGTGTCGGATTCCGTCGGATTGCTCCGACACACCTTTGTCGGGCTTCCGACAGTGGACAAGCAAATCGGGTCGCGAAGGCTACCAGCCTTGGGCGCGAAGGGTGTGAGGGAGACTACTCCGGGCTTACGTTTGACGTCATCACGACGTCTAGAATTTCTTCACCTCGATGCCATATCGGCGCAGCGCGTAGCCGATTTGCCGCGGCGTGAGGCCGAGGATACGAGCCGCCCTGGCCTGAACCCAACCGGCCTTGTCCATCGCGTCGATCAGCCGGTCGCGTTCCGTCAGACGCGGGGGACAAGCGGGATCGTTTGGATCGCCGGCCGCAAGGGGAGATACGTTGCCTGCGGAGGCACCGATGCGACTGGCCGGCAGCCGCAATCCGACGGGCACTGCGTTGACCCGTGCGAGATCGTCGATGGTATTGCCGCCATTCGAGCGGTCGGCTCGCTTCCAGAGGAGCCAGGAAAGGCACTGGCTCTTCTTACAGGCGAAATCGGATGGCGTGATCGTCCTTGAACGCGCAAGTGTGGCCGTCCTTTGGACGCAGTTCTCCAGCTCGCGGACGTTACCAGGGAAGTAGCATTGCGAGATCAGGTCAAGCGCCGACGGCGCGAAGGCGAGTGCGCGATCGTTCTCCTTGTTGAATCGATTGAGGAAGGCGTTCGCAAGGCGTGGAATATCGCCGGGTCGCTCTCTGAGCGGAGGCAGGATAATTGGCACCACATTGATGCGGTAATAAAGGTCGGCCCTGAACTCCCCTTTTATGACGGCCGTCTCGAGGTCCTTGTTGGTGGCGCATATGAGGCGCACGTCGACCTGTAGCGTTTTGGTGCCGCCGACTCGCTCCAACTCGCCTTCCTGCAAGACACGCAACAGCTTGGCTTGAAAGGCCGGCGAAATCTCGCCGATTTCATCAAGTAGCAGCGTTCCCTCATTTGCCAATTCAAAACGACCGGCGCGCTGGGAGATAGCACCCGTGAAAGCGCCCTTTTCATGCCCAAACAGTTCTGACTCCAGAACGCTTTCAGACAGTGCGGCGCAGTTCAATTTGACGAAAGACTTCTTCCTCCGACGTGAGAGCTTATGGATGGCTTGCGCAAAGAATTCCTTGCCGGTGCCGCTTTCACCCCGCAGTAGCACGGTGGAATTGGTCCCTGCTACGACCGAGACGGTTTCGAGCACCTGCTTGAGTGCGGGGCTTTCCCCGATGATCCCTTCGATTTTGACATCCGCATGCCGGGCAGGGTCGTAGGTCCTCCCCTCGTTGGGCGATTTCTCCGGTCTCCATTGCTCATGGACAGACCGCTGACGATCTGTACTCAGGATGCGATGGAGACGGATCGTCCGGCCGACAAGGTTGGCGACCATCGTCAGGAAGCATGTGTCCTCGTCGTCGCGAAAGTCGGTGGCGCCGTCTCCGGCGCGGTCGATCGACAATGTCCCAAGGATTTTATGATCAGCCTTTAGCGGGATACCGACAAAGGCAATTGGGATGGTGCCGCTGCTCGAAGATGTTTGAAGGTCAGCTTGAAATAGTTGGGACTTGCGGACGTCCGGTATGAAGAGCGGCGTCCCCGTAGCGACGATTTGATCTGTTATGGCCTGTGGTATGACGCGGCGAGTGCCTGATTGAGGTGCGTGGGTATTGCCGGCAGTTGCGGCAATCTCCGGCTCTCCTTCAGCGTCCAGGACGACGATTGCTCCGTGACGCATTTGCAGAAACGAAGGCAGGATGTTCACGACATTGGCGAGCGTAATCTCCAGCTCGCTGGGGGCGGTCAGCACCTTCGATATCTCGTAGAGTCCCCTGAGCGCGATATCTGCTTGGGGCATGCTTTTGATGGGCGGTTCAGGGCGGGTATCCCGAGGTGCTACCTCGTCGACCCGATCTTGCGGTACGTGAGCCATGGAAACACCTCAGGGGTTGTCGTCCAGAGTGCTCCTCCTTTTGTGTCTGAGTCTGAATTCTGAAAGCACAGTATTCACGAGCTTCTCTTCGTTGCGAGGCTATTCAAGCAAAGATGAGACTTGGCGTTGGTCGCGACCGCAGGTGTACCAAGACTAACCCTCTTGATACGTGCGTGCGTCGGTCATCCGAATTTGAAGAGGACTCCGAAACCGCCGCGTGGATAGTTCCACTCGATCTCGCCACTGGTCTCGCACAAAATCCGGCAGGTGCCGCACTCCATGCAGCCGTCGGCAGTGATCTCCACTTGACCTTTGTCGTTCAACTCATAACATTTCGCGGGGCAGACGTAGGTCAGCGCGAGCAAGTTCGCGCTTGGCCTCTCGTGCGGTAGCACTTTGATATGCGGACGGCCGGAATCCACCAAGTAGCGGTTCTGGTAAAGCTTGTCCTCGACACGTGACTTCGTCACTGCGATCGTCATTTCGTCTCCCCTCAGCGCCACGCCAATGCAAGGCGGACCGCGTCGCTGACCAGCCCCCAGCGCGAGCGCGCCTTGATGAAGGCCGCCGTGGTCGCCTTTTCCTTCTCGATCTTCGGCGTGCCGTCGACACGCATGAAGTTCTGCGCGGCTTGCGACATCAACCGCGGATAAGCCGTGAAGTAATTGCAGGAATTGGTGTGGAGCAAGGCCGGCATGTCTTTGTATTTCCTTAGGTCCTTGACCACGAAGGACTTGTCCAGCATGGCTTTGTAAAGGGCGAGATTCCGTTTGGTCATAGGACCGTTGCGGCTCTTGACCTCGATGATTGCCTCAGCCGCGATGCGGCCGGAGGTCATGGCGAGGTTCGAACCCTCGCGGTGAATGGCGTTGTTCAGTTGCGCGGCATCGCCGACCACGACCCAACCGTCGCCAAAGAGCTGCGGAATAGCCTTGTAGCCGCCTTCGGGAATGAGATGCGCGGAATATTCTTTCACTTCCGAGCCGGCGATCAGCGGCCGGATCGAAGGATGGGTTTTTAAGGCGTCGAGGAGGACGTAAGGGCTCTCGACAATCGCGGCGAAATCGGAGACGAGGCAGCCAATGCCCAGTGAGATCGACTCCTTGTTGGTGTAGAGGAAGCCGAGCCCGGCCATGCTGCGGGAGGTCGTGCCCACCGCCTCGATCACGCAGCCTTCATCGCCTTTGAGGCCGAACCGCTGCTCAATGACCTCTTCGGGCAGGAAATGCATTTCCTTGACGGCGAGCGCCACGGTTTGCGGCTTCGGCATCTCGCGCAGGCCGGCCCGCGTGCCAAGCAGTCCGCAGACACCTTCTGCGAGAACGACCACGTCCGCGTAGATGGCTCCGCCGGCCCGGTCTGTGCGGACGCCGATCACCCTGTCCTTGGCGTCACGGATGAGTTCCGTCACGGTCGTCTCGCACAGAACCGTCGCGCCGGCCTCGCGCACCTTACGCGAAAACCATTTATCGAACTGGGCACGGATAATCGTGTAGCGGTTGGGCTTCGCCTCATTGAAGTCGTCCGACCGATAGTGAATCCCGGTGTGGGATGTGTCGTCCATCACCCAAAGCCGCTGTTCAACCAAATGCCGCTCGAGAGGCGCATCGTCCCGGAAATCCGGGATGATCTTCTCCAGCATGTTCGCGTACATGATGGCACCCTGGACATTCTTGGAGCCCGGATATTCACCCCGCTCCAACTGCAGCACCTTCAGGCCGTGGCTGGCCATGGTGTAAGCAGCTGCGTTTCCGGACATGCCGGCCCCAATAACAATCGCGTCGAATTGTTCCTCAATCATGTCCATCCCTTAGCTCGCAAGCTTATCGCGACTGTGGGGCGACAGCCGCCGGGTGAAGGCTTCCGTCAGTGCGGGCAGGAAGCGGATCGCGTCGGTGACGATCCCGAGGTGGGCGAAATCGAAAATCGGCGCGTTCGGGTCGGTGTTGATGGCCACGATGAGATCCGCCCCCTCGACGCCAACCCGGTGCTGGATGGCGCCGGAAATCCCAGCCGCTATGTAAAGCTTCGGCCGGATGGTCTTGCCAGTTTGGCCGATCTGCCGATCAGCCGGCATCCAGCTCTTCTGGACCAACGGGCGCGAACAGCCATGCTCGGCACCAATTGCCCGCGCGAGATTCTTCACCAGCTGCAGGTTCTCCGCCGCGCCTAGACCCAGGCCTCCCGCAACCACGACGTCGGCATAGGCAAGATTTGCCTTTGCCGACTGACTATCCGGCAGGAAGCCCAGGACTTTGGTAACGATCTCGTCCTCGGCTACCGAGAGCTTGTGCCGGATGACACGCCCGACCGGTTTATCCGCCCGCGGTGGCATGGGCATGACCCTCGGTCGCACTGTCGCCATCTGGGGGCGGAAATTGAGCGTATAGATCGTGCACAGCAAGGAACCGCCGAAAGTCGGACGGGTGGCGGCGAGCGAACCGTCGGTATCCACATCAAGTTCGGTGCAGTCGGCCGTGAGCCCTGTCTGCAAGGTCGTCGCCACGGAGCCGGCAAGATCCCTGCCGAGTGTGGTGGCGCCGAGAAGAAGGATCTCGGGTTTGTGGGTATTGACCAGATCCGTCATCGCCTTGGTGAATGGCTCGTTCCGATAGTCGGCGAGCAACGGCGCCTCGACGATGTAGACAAGGTCGGCGCCATAAGCGAACGCTTCGGCAACGGCGTTCCCGATGGCCTCTCCCGGCGGTCCAAGCACGACGCCTGCAAGCTGGACCTGAAGCTTGTCTGCTAACTTGCGGCCTTCGCCGAGCAGTTCGAATGATACGGGATGGACCTGACCGCGTTCGAGCTCGATGAAAACCCAAATGTGCCGGTAGTCCTTGAAATGCGCGGGCAGCTCCTTCTTTATGCCGGCACGGCCGGCGGCAGGGCGAGGGGTTTCTCGGTTCGCGGTCGACATCGTCTGCTCCTTGCCCTCTCACGCGCCGCCGTTGAAGGCGAGCTCATGTTCCAATGCCGGCTGGCGGGTGAAGATTGCCGTGATGAGTTCGTCAGCGACATCGCGCAAGGCCATCTCGGCGGTGTCGATTTTTGTCGCCTTTTCCGCTCGCGCAGGAGGCGCGAAAACGCGCTTGACCACCGTCGGTGAACCGCGCAGGCCGCATTTGGTGAGATCCTCAATGCCGGCGTCGGCCGCACTCCATTTCAAGACCTGGCTGCGCGCGGCGCACAGGGCGTCCTGGATCGAGCCCCGGCGGATTTCGTTTGTGCCTTCCAGCATGGTGATGAGGCAAGGGAGCCTGCTCTTCAGCATCTGTGTGCCGCCTTCGGAGCGGCGCTCGACCCTGATCTCGCGTGCAGCAAGGTCAATAGAGGCGATCTTCGCGACATAGGTCAGTTGCAGGAGTCCGAGGCGCTTGGCGATGCCGGGCCCGACCTGGGCGGTGTCGCCATCGATCGTCTGCTTGCCGGTGAAGACGAGGTCTGGCGTGCCGAACGTCTCGCCAACCTTCGCGATTGCCTGGGAAAGGGCGAACGAGGTCGCCAGCGTGTCGGAGCCGGCAAAATAGCGGTCGGTCAAGAGCACCGCTCGGTCGGCACCGTAACCGAGCGCCTTGCGCAGCGCGTCCTCTGCCATGGGCGGACCCATAGTGAGCACGGTGACTTCGCCACCATAGGCGTCGCGCAGTCTGAGGGCTTCTTCGAGGGCGAACAGGTCGTAAGGGTTGATGATGGTCGGAACACCCTGGCGCATGATCGTGTTCGTCACCGGATGGACCCTTATCTGTGCCGAGTCCGGCACCTGCTTGATGCAGATTACGATGTGCATTGGCGGTTTCTCTAGGCTCCTGTCCGGATGCGGGCTTGGCGGTTATCTCTTTGGTGCGCATCATTCGTGCCAACTGTTTTGCGCTGCCCCCTATTCCTAGAACTTAGCTTGGTTGCTTCTGAGGGCGCCGTGGTGATGACCGGATTTGTCGGCTTCTCGACATTGTCGCGTCGCAACCCGTGTCGCGGTCATTCCTGTCCGAACCGCTTCAGTACGGAGTCGAACGGGACAAAGGTGCGGCCCGGCGTGGCAGGTTTGTTCGGATCGTGGTCTTTGAGCACCTTGAAGACCCGATGGGTGAGCGGCGAGGAAACCGCGAAGTCCTCGTAAGCGCGTTCGAGCGTCGCGCGCACCCGCGCGGCAATCACCTGGTCGGGCAGACCGGAGAAATCTTCTTCGGCAAGGTATTGGCCCACGCGCTTCATGATATGGAGCCGCGAGACATTCAGCACCTTCGGATCATAGGAGACGCCAAGGACTGCGAAGAACTCCTCCGCAGCCGACAGGCGCTTCAGTCGTGCGAGGATGTCGGTGACATTGATGGGGCGGCTGTCAGCGGAACAATTCATTGCATTCTCCCTGGTCGGAAAACTGTGGTGTCGGTGCGCTCGCGCACGGCTGACCTGGACCCGCACAGCTCCGCGAGGGATGCCTCGCTGCACATTCCATCGTAGAGCTCGACCAGTTGAGTTGCAGTGACGGTCGATTTGGTCTCGGCCGCCTCGCGCCGGACGCGGGCCACCATCGCGGCTGCCAGATCCGGGTCGAGATCGCGACCGCTTTCGCTCAGCACATGGGCAATCGCAGTGGCGCCGGAATGCTTGCCGATGACGATACGCCGGCAGCGGCCCACGAGAGCCGGATCGAGCCCTTGATAAGTACGCGAGTCCTTCAGCAGCCCTGCGACGTGAATGCCGGATTCGTGGGTGAAAACATCGGCGCCGACGACCGGCTTAATGGCCGCGGTCTGCCGGCGGGCGGCCCAAGCCACCTGGGCGGCGAGGTCGGGCAATGCGGTCAGCTCGATGCCGGTATCCGCGCCGTCGAGGACCGCCATCGCGGCGGCCACCTCTTCCAGCGCGGCATTGCCCGCACGCTCGCCGAGCCCCAGGACGGTGACGGAGGCATGGCGCGCGCCTGCGCGGATCGCGGCCAGCGTGTTGGCGGCAGCAAGTCCGAGATCGTTGTGCGCATGAACTTCAAGGTCGATTGGAGACTGCGCCACGAGCTGGGCGACAAGTTCGAAGGTCGAAAACGGGTCGAGAACGCCGACTGTGTCGGCTAGCCTGACGCGGCTTGCGCCGGCGCGTGCAGCCGTCTCGATGACGCGGGCGAGATGATCCCGATTGGCCCGCGAGGCATCCTCGCAGCCCACCGCGACGAAGAAGCCGGCGGCGGCTGCGCGCCTGACCATATGCTCGATGACTTGGAGCGCTCCCGCCTTATCGAGGCCGAGCTTGGCGGCAAGTTGTATGTCCGACGCAGGCAGCGATAGATTGACGGCGTGGACGCCGCTCTCGATCGCTGCATCGAGATCCAACGACGTCATCCGGCACCAGGCCATGAGCCGAACCGGGAGACGCCGCGCGACCGCGGCGCGAATTGTTTCGATCTCGTCGGCGCCCATGACCGGCGTGCCGATCTCGATCTCTGTGACGCCGGCCGCCGCAAGAGACTCGGCGATCTCCAGCTTTTCCGTCGTGGTAAAGGCGACGCCGGGCGCCTGCTCGCCATCGCGCAAGGTCGCGTTGAGAAAGACATGACGGGTCATGAACGGTAGCCTGTTCTGCTGCCGCTCAGGCACAGACCGGATTGAACGTCTTCGGAGCTTCGCTTACCCGGCCCAGAACTGGGAAAGCCACGCAGCTTCTCCACGATTGCCGGCATGACCTCGAGCACCCGGTCGACGTCCGCTTCGCCGTTGTCCCGCGCCAAGGAGAAGCGGACTGCCGCGTGTGGCGTTTTCATCGCGCTCAGGACATGGCTCGGTTCCAGAGAGCCGGAGGTGCAGGCGGAGCCGGAGGAACACGCGATGCCCACGCGGCTGAGGAGGAGTGGAATTCCATCACTTTCGACATGTTCGAAGGAGATGTTTGCGGTGTTGGGCAACCGTTCCAGGGGATCACCAGTGACACAGGTGCTTGGGATGCGCTGGAGAATCCCGTCCTCTAAACGGTCGCGGAGCGACTTTACCCGTGTGGTCTCGTCGTCCATGAATTTCAAGGCGAGTTCGGCCGCCATGCCGAGCCCGACTATGCCGGGCGTATTCTCGGTGCCAGCACGCCGGTTGTGTTCTTGGTGGCCCCCCTTGATCAGCGAGTGGAAATTGACGCCACGTTTTACGAAAAGCGCGCCGATCCCTTTCGGCCCGTGCAGCTTGTGGCCGGAGAGCGACAGCATGTCGATTGCGGTCGACTTCAGGTTCATCGGAAGCTTGCCGACCGCCTGCACAGCATCGGTATGGAAAAGGGCGCCCACTTCCTTGGCCAACTCGGCAAGCCTGGCCACGGGGAAGATCACACCAGTCTCATTGTTCGCCCACATTATCGAGACGATTGCCACCTGTGGGGTGAGGGCGGCCATATAGGCGTCGAGGTCGAGCCGGCCACGGCAATCCACCGGGATCCTGTGCACCTTGAGGCGGCGGGTCTTCTCAAGATGCGCGCAGAGCGTCAGCACGGCGGGATGCTCGACCGCCGACGTCACGATCTCGGTTCGGTTGGGCGCCGCCTCGAGCGCCGAAAGAAGCGCTGCATTGTCGCTTTCTGTCCCACCCGAGGTGAAGGTGATCTCATCGTCGAACTCCGCGCCGATCAGAGCTTGCAACTGCCTCCGCGCCTTTCTCACCGCCGCACTGACTGAGGCGCCAAGAGCGTGCGCCGACGAAGGGTTGCCGAATTGATCCCTAAAGAACGGCAACATCGCTTGCACGACCTCAGGATCGACCCGTGTGGTTGCGTTGTTGTCGAGGTAGACAGGTTTCATGTGCGATCCTCAGTTGACCGGAATGACGCGAGCGCGCGACCGCCTCATTGAGCCTCTGGCGTATGCCGTTAATGATGATGGGCCCGAACTGGCAGCCGGCGGCGTCGACATGGACAAGTCCGCAATCGCCGCCGTCAGCCCGCAGGCAAGGACGCCCGAACACGACAACGTTATCGATAAGCCGAATTTGGCGCAGCAGCGCGATTTGGCCGCCAGCAGCTTGGGTGCCACCAGGAACCGAACTGTTTCGGGAGGCGACGTTCTTTGCATCCTACCTGAAGCGATTGCCGGTCCCAAGATCGGCTTCGACCTTGCCTTGTTCTTGAGGACAGGGACATCTGTTGTGCCGGCCATATAAGCCTCCTCTGCCGCAAATGAGTCCGTCGGCGGCAATCGCTTCATGGACCCGCACAGGCGCTTCGGGCGATCAACTGAAGGACTTGCCGCAGCCGCACTTCTCGCGCGCGTTGGGGTTATCGAAGACAAAGCCGGAAGATTCGAGCCCGGTGAGGAAGTCGACGGTCATGCCGGCGACATGCGGTTGGGAGCCCGCGTCCACGAACAGCTTGATCCCATCTGTCTCGGTGATCGCGTCGCCCTCGCGCGACACGCTCTCCAGGCCCATTAAGTATTTGAAGCCGGCGCAGCCGCCGGCCTGGACCATGATGCGAAAGCCTTCCGCCGGCTCGCTGGCGCGGGAAAGAGCAGTCTTGATGGCGGCAACAGCGTTGTCGGTGAGCGTAATCATGGCTCCATTCTCCTCAGTCCGGGACCTGCTTGCGCATCAGGTTGCATCCACCGTGCCAAAGCGAAAAAATGTTTCAACACAGCGCGGCATCTCTGACCCTGCGGTGGTTCTTGTGAGTCCATTGCTGCGAAGGTGTCGGCCAACCGACACGTACTGTCGGGTTTGTCGGGTCCGCCACGCGGGACCTGAGTTGTTGGCTGAACTCACATTAAACCAATGACCATTACAGAAGACTCCTTCTGAGCTTGCTTCGGCGCAATTGGCACAGTTTTTGAAGCTCCACTGGCGAGGCGGCAAGAGACTGCCGATCCACAATCGTGTCGTGGGTGCCCTCGCGATCGATGCGGCGAAGCAAGGGAGCAACATGTCAGGACTGGGTCAGACACGCTTTGTTTGGCGAAGCAGCGCCGCCCGTGGCATCCGAATGACCGATTGGCCGATTGCGACAACACCCACAATCGCTCACCACCGCCCGGTGGCCACCGACCGGCTCGATGAGATTCCATCGGCATGTGCCTGCACGTGTCACTCGGGTCTCGCCGCTCCGATAGCACCCCCGGTTTTCGCGCGGGTGCGACGACGTGCGCACGCTGTCCAGCGACACTTTGTTCACGGGCCAGCAGCAGATCAGGGTCGAGCATTTCGGCGCGCCTTATCGGCTGAAGATTCCCGGGCAGTGCAGCTGATCCTTACACGTAGGTGGAAGCAGGGGTAAGACATGGACCAGCGCGAGAAACCATCGCCGGACGAAATCCGGCGGGCGTGCGAAGACAATCCGAAAATCCGGGAGCATGATCTCGCCGCTCGATTGGGCATTTCGGAAGCCGAATTGGTCGCGGCGCATTGTGGTCACGGCGCGGTGCGCATCGAGCCGCGCGTCGATGATCTGCTGACCGGCCTCGAAGCGGTCGGCGAGGTGATGGCGGTCACCCGCAACCAAAGTGCCGTGCACCAAAAGATCGGCGTCTACGACAAAGTGGTCACCGGCAACCCGCATGCCATGGTGCTCGGCGACGAGATCGACCTGCGCATCTTCCCGAAAGCGTGGGCGTATGGCTTCGCCGTCGAGAAGCGCGAGGGAGCCGAGATCCGCCGCAGCCTGCAATTCTTTGATGCCACCGGCGAGGCGATGCACAAAGTACATCTCAGGCCCGCCTCGAACCTGCAGGCCTATCAGAATCTGGCGGCAGAGCTCGCATCCTCCGACCAGGAGCCGATCATATCGGTCGAGGCGAGCGGGGCGCTCGATAATGCAGTGAGTCCAGACCAAGCCGCCACGGTCGACGACCTACGCGAGCACTGGAGCCGGCTGAGCGACGTGCATCAGTTCTACCATATGTTGAAGACCCTGAAGCTCAGCCGCTGCCAGGCGATGCGTATGGCCGACGAGGATTACGCCTGGCTGCTCGACAATGATGCCGTTGGCGCCCTGTTCCAACAGGCGGCCGAAGACGAGATGCCGATCATGTGCTTTGTCGGCAATCGTGGTTGCATCCAGATCCATTCCGGCCCGATCAAGTCGGTCAAGCAGATCGGGCCGCGGATCAATGTGCTCGACGAGAACTTCCATCTCCATCTTAGGACTCATCACATCCGCGAGGTCTGGGCCGTGCGCAAGCCGACGAGGGACGGTCACGTCACGTCCGTTGAAGCCTATGGCGCCGACGGCAAGATGATCGTCCAGTTCTTCGGCACGCGCAAGGAAGGCGAACGCGAGCGCAGCGACTGGCGGTTTCTGGCCGAGAGTCTGCCACGCGTTCCCGGTCCGACCGACAGGGATGTGTAGAGCCGACAGGCCCTCGGATTGAACCGACCGCCATAGGACTCGGCACCACGTTCCGACAGCGGCTCGCGAGGAAATATAGGTCCATGTGCGATAGAGCTTGCCGTCGTAGCGCATAGGGCGGTTAGGGTGCACGCCGGAATTGACCGCAGCGATACAGTCAAGCTCGTCGTCGGCCGGACCGCTGCGCACGAGTGCATCGCCGTCTAGCCGGAAATCCTTGCAGCGGCTCCGAGCGATATAACGCATACGCCATCAGTGCCGAACCGAAGCGCGGCTCGACCTTGTTGATAATTTCGATCATCACGCGCAAGCGCCGCCGGGTCTTGTCGGACCGCACCCGATCCTTGCGCTGGATCGCGTCGTTGCTCAGTCCGGGCCGTGCGAGCGATCTCCTCGCTCGTCGACCGGAAGGCAGTGCAGCAGCAGCAAGGTCGAACAGCCCGATGTCGCGGCCTCGACAAAACCAACCGCGGATGTCGGTTGTCGGACGTTGTCGTAAGAATGATGGACAGCTGATCATCAACTTAGCGGCGGCGGGCCCAGTGCAGGCTGGCATCGATTGGTGCAGCGCCATGGGTACGCCTATCCGGCACGCGACTTGCTTCGACAATTTGATCAGCAGGGCATCAGCAGTGCGTCACGGTGCTCAGAGGTGATTGACCAGCCTCTCAACCCTAACGGGGATAAGCGGCGGCTTTGCTTCATGACCGCAGCGCGGCGGAGATGCCCCTTCTGATCGACTTCGCAACCGATCTCATCCGCGCTGGTGCAGGTGGGCTGTATCAGGCGACAGAATCTAGAAGGCGCCCGACAAGAGACGTGCCCATGCTGGAAATCGACTTTATGAACAGCGGTGCAATCTCAATCGAGCCATGAACGCCAATGTAGAGAACACAAAATGGCGACCAACCCCGTTCCAGATCATGTCCCGCCCGAAATGGTGAGGGACTTCAGCCTGTTTACATCGCCAGGCATGCCACCAACACCCAACGGGGATCCACACGCAGCTGTCGCTTGCGTACATGACGGGCCTCCGATCTTTTACTCCCGCTACAACACGCAAGATGGCCGGGGTACCTGGGTCATCACCCGTGCCGCGGACCAGCGGAAGGTGCTGCAGGACGCAGAGACTTTTTCCAGCCATCGCAGCATCTTCTCCTCCATACTGGGTGAAAACTGGCCGACGATCCCGCTTGAGCTCGATCCACCGGCCCATGGCGTCTTTCGCTCACTGCTCAATCCGCTGCTTTCGCCAAAGCGGGTGTTGGCTTTGGAACCGGCTGTCCGCGAACGGGCGGTCGAGCTGATCGAAAGGATCGCCGCGTCGGGCACAAGCTGCGACGTGATGAAGGATTTTGCCTTTCCTTTCGCGGTGAGCACCTTTCTTCGCTTTCTGGGGTTGCCCGATGACCGACTCGATACATTCGTCGGCTGGGGGAAAGATCTGCTCCACGGCGACGATAAGGAACGACCTGTGGCTGCCCGGACGATCGTGGCATTCATCGACGAACTTGCAGCCATGCGCCGCCAGGAGGCGGTTGACGATTTCATGACCTTTATCGTGCAGGCAGAGGTCGAGGGCCGCCGGCTGACGGACACCCAAGTCCGCGGCATCGGCGTGCTTGTCTTCGTCGCTGGGCTCGACACGGTCGCAGCAGCTATAGGCTTTGACTTGGCGTACCTCGCGCGCAACCTCAAAGATCAGCAATTGCTGCGGAGCGAACCGGACCGCATCCCGCTCGCAACCGAAGAATTGCTGCGGGCCTATCCGCCCATTCAGTTGATCCGCGTGGCTACGAAAGATATCGACTTCGAAGGCGCGCCGATCCGGAAGGGGGACTATGTTTCCTGCGCCACGATGATTGCCAATCGTGACCCGGCGGAATTCGAATGCCCCAACACGATCGATTTGGAGCGAGAGGACAACCGCCACGCAGCGTTTGGCTATGGTCCCCACCGTTGCCTTGGCTCACACCTTGCCCGGCGGGAGATTGTCATTGGCCTGGAGGAGTGGCTGGCGCGCATCCCACCTTTCAGGATCAAGCAGGGTACGGCACCGATAACCTCTGGGGGCCATGTGTTCGGGATCGAAAATTTGATCCTGGACTGGTCTTAGGCCCGCCCCGAGCCGGGGCACAGACAATGGAGGCAGCGCCATGCGCATCATCGTCCAAAATGCCAAATGCCAGGGTCACGCGCGATGCGCGGTGCAAGCGCCGGACATCTTCAAGCTTGATGACGAGGGTTACATCCTGCCTGGTGACATTGAAGTTGCGGAAGGGGAGGAGCTGCGTGCATCGCGAGGCGCGCGATCCTGTCCTGAACGTGCGCTGGAACTCACCCGCTGCGCGCTTTGAGGACTCATTCAACCGAGAGTCTGGCGGGCTTGAACCATGTGGCCGCACTCAGCACGCGACCTCTGTCCCGCACGGTTCACGTCCAACTCTGCAGGGGCATTTCCGGCGCCAGTGTTCCCCGTGAGGCGCAAACGGCAGGGCAGGGGTTCGCGAACACCTCTTCCAATCACAGAATTTGCGTCAGAGCCGACGGACCAGACGAGAATTGCCGAACTACTCGACGCGAGGCGACCCGGAGTGCCATACCGAAGAACTGCCCGACCCATGTTGCGGCAGGCCGGGTCTCTGCATGATTTGATAGGACGAAACCAGGAGAACGCACCATATTTGCCCAACATTATGCCCGGCTCAGCACCGGCCAATGGCCGCACATCGAGCTGGAGAGGAGGTTCGACCAGCATGTGCTTGCCTGTGTGCTTTCACGTGCGCTCGAGGAGATCGAGGCCGGCGAGGCGACGGCGACGGACGCAACCGGACTTTCGCGCGCCGAGTTGCGCGATGTCCTGGTCCGCTGTTTCCCTGCTTTTCCTATCAACGCGTTTGCCTTGAAAGAGGTGAGCGAGCCCGAGCCGGATCTGGAAGAAGAACTTCTGCATGGACTGCTGCTGGCGCATGCCCGACATGGCGACCCGGCGAGCGCCCGCTTCGCCAAGATCATCGCCCGGCGTGCGATGCGCAATGACCACCTCTGGCAGGACCTTGGCCTTTTTAATCGAACCGACCTCGGCCGCCTGCTCGCCTCGCATTTTCCGACGCTGGCGGCCGGCAACACCCAAAACATGAAATGGAAAAAATACTTTTACCGAAAGCTCTGCGAGGCCGAAGGTTTTTCGCTGTGCAGCGCCCCCAGTTGCCGGGACTGCAATGATTTCGAAAGCTGCTTCGGCCCGGATGAAGGCGAAAGCCGCCTCACACGGACCAAGGACAACGCCTAGGATTGAGAGCCGCTTGCGTCAGTCGTACAGCGTCAGCGCTCGCGCCGCGCCATATGTCTGTTGTCAAATCTCGACGGACGCCATCGTTGAGACGGCCATTTCGGCAGCGATAGCCCTCTTTTCGGCCTCCTGGGCAAGATGACTGGCCGCGACCTGCGAATGGCCCCTGCGGCAAGCAAGGCGCCATAAATAACTGCGCCCAGCAGAACCAGTCGGCAAGAACGAACGGAACTGGCCACGTGGACGGGTATATCGAAGCGTCCATTGTTGACGTCAGCATTATACCTGGTAACGCCAGACTTCGACCGATTTTCAGCGGGCCGATAAGAAAGGCGCTCGAAGAGAAGGCGACTTTCGACCTGAACCGGAAATTGCAAAGCTGCAAGCCCAGTTGGAGCAGCAGTTGGCCCGGTTGAAGGATGCAGAAAAGTTGGCGATCAAGCTCAAGACTAATTCTGTTGGCCTCAAACGAATCAACGTCGCCGACGAAGCAATCGAGGTCGTAGCCGGTTTCACAGGACGGCGGACATTGGGGTCGGCAGTCTAGTCCCAGCCAAATAGGGCGCGCGCTTCTGCTACTGCGCAAACGCCTCTGGAGTCGATTTTATCAGCTCGTTGGCGTGATCTTCAGTTCCTTCGCCACAAAGCCCAGCGGAGAAGAGTATGCTGCCTGGCCTATTCATTCGCCCAAGCCCGCTTGCCACGGCAGCTATCGTGGTCATTTTTACATCAGACGATCGTCTCGTGAGCAGTGGACCGCAGAGTTGCGAAGACGCAGTTGCCCTTTGCTTCTACTGTGCATAGAAGCCATTTGTGCGGGCAGAGGTACAAAATCTGGGTGCGGTGCTGTGGGAATAAAATTCGAAAAGCTAAATAAACTGCGAGAGTCACTGCTAGAGGCAAATCACGATTTCCGCGCCAGCACCCAATTGTTCAATAGCTTGGATGTCGCGAAAATTGATCGCGAAATGGATCTTGGAGATCGCGGAAAGCAGCGGGGCGAGGCGAACCAACCTCCGAAGGCGGCCAAGAATTTCGACGACGTTGAGCATGCAGTCATCGAGAGGGTCGAGGACGAAAAAAAGGCGGCACACCACACCCTCGAGGATAGCCTGCAGCTTCTCTCCGGACGTTTGGCGGGCCTCGACTTTGAAGAGCAATTTGGTCTGATCCGTCAGGCGAACGCCGCCAGTGTTTCTGATTTCAAGGCCTCGATCGCGGTAGGCCTGGACGAACTTCACGGATTGCGAAAATCGCTCAACGACGCGGAGAAGGAGCACGCCTGGTTCAAACAGAAGCACGGGCTTGTCCGCGCCGTTAGGATTCAGCACGGAGCAGCCTACGTTTTCCGAATTTCCTTGCTGATTTTCCTGTTTCTGATTGAAACGGCGATGAACGGAAATTTCCTTGCCAAGGGAAATGAACAGGGATTTTTTGGCGGACTCCTCGAAGCCGCCGCGTTCTCGTTTTTGAACATCGGCGCCGCTCTGCTTTTCGCAATATTCTGTGCACGCCTGGTGACTCACAGATCGTTTTTCGTGAAGGTGATCGGCGCGTTGTCGATAGTGGCATACATCGGCTTGGCATTGACCATAAACCTAGCGCTTGCACATTACCGCGAGGTCAGCGGGTCCTTTGTGAACGGAGCCGGTGTCGAGGTTGTGCGCAGCATGCTCGCCAATCCGGCCGGCCTTATGGATGTGAAATCCTGGCTTCTGTTCGGCATCGGTCTCATGTTTTCGATTTTTGCATTTATCGACGGCTGGTTCGTTCTCGACCCATACCCAGGCTATGCGGGTGTCGAAAACAGATTGGTCGCTCGCAGGGAAGACTACATCGAGCGCAAGAGCGAGCTCATCGAGGCTCTGCAAGAGGTGCGCGATGAGCACAACGAGAAGGTGGAGGACATCGTCAAGCGGCTGGGGAGCAGACGCAGGGAGCATCGGGCGATCATCGATCATCGGTCGAGGCTGCTGACGCTCTTTGTGCAGCATCAAGACCAGCTGGAGCGAGCCTGCAACCAGCTTCTCGCAAAGTACAGGGAGGCCAATATCCAGGCCCGCACAGAGCCAGCGCCAAAACATTTTGCCACGCCCTACAGACTCGAGCGCATAAAACCCCTGATATCGTCCGACGATGAATGGAGCGAGAAGGACCTGGGCGCCTCAATTCGTGACGCGCAGGAAGAACTAAACGCTCAGGTGCGGCTCATCGGGCTGGAATGCGAGCGGGGGATCGAACAGTACCGAGATCTCGACAAGCTTCATCCGGACAGCGTGAATGGCTAGGCGGGGCCGCAGAAGAAAGAATGGCAGTGGCGGCACCATTGTGGCAGCAGTTGGATTGGCCGTGCTGTCGGCTGCGATGCTGGCCGGTTTTGTTTGGATGTGGTCGAGATCCGGGAAGGACCAAATCGACGCCAGCACGAATTGCCCGTTGGCCGGTCCTGTAAGCCTGACGGCGGTCTTGATCGACGCCACCGACCCGATTTCGCCAATAACCATGGCCGATTTGAAGAATGAATTCCGTAAGACCATTGGGCGCGTCGAGCCCGGCGGCTATCTGAGGATATTGACGCTGGGCCCGACCCCCGGCGACCTGACTGTGATGTTTGATGGATGCAACCCGGGCGATGGCTCGACGGTCGACAGCTGGACGAACAATCCGTCCCGGCGGCAGAAGAAATGGGAAGATGCATTCGAGGATCCTCTGACGAAGCTTCCCGACCAGATTCCCAATGGAGAATCCGCTAGCCAATCTCCAATCATGGCCGGAATGCAAAAAATCAAACTGTCATTATTCGATAGCGGTTTGGCGAAAGAGAAGACCGCAAAGCGAATAATAGTCGTGTCGGATATGATTGAACATACGGCGCTGTACTCACAATATCGTTCGGGTCTCGATTACCAGAAGTACCTTGATAGTTCGGCCGACAGGACCTACGGGACATCGCTTGATGGCGTGGGGGTTACGATACTCTATGTCGATAGGGCGAAGAAGCCATTTGGCTCTTTCGGACATGCAGAGTTCTGGACCCGGTGGGTTCAAGCTCATCATGGCGAGTTTGAGAAGCTGGTAGGGTTGGAGGGGTTAAACTGATGGCCAAGAAGCGAGGGGAGTCCTTCTTGGGACATCCGAGCCTGCCCCTTGTCGTCTTTGCGACACTAACCCTGGGCGGCTGTGTGTTCATCGCAATAGCCAAGCTGTCGGGCGTAGACCCGATAATGGCGGCGAGCGCACCGGTATGCCTGATGCTCATCTATCTTGCCGCGTCCGTCTTCACCGGCAAGCTGCGGCTCCACGATGAGCAGACTGGCGACAATCTCTACTACATGGGTTTCCTGTTTACGTTGACGAGTCTCGGCGTATCGCTGTTTCAGTTTGGTTCCGAAGGATCCACCGACACAATCGTGAGGAACTTTGGTATCGCGGTGACGTCGACGATCACGGGCATTGCTCTGCGGATCTTTTACAATCAGATGCGCCGCGATCCTGCCGACATCGAACGGACGGCCAGGCACGAACTCGCCGATATGACGCGTCGTGTAAGAGCTGAGATGGAAAGTGTAACCAGGGAATTCGCTGACTTTCGCCGCGTCAGCAATCAGATGTTGGAGGAGGGTTTTGCCGAAATTGCCGTTCAAGCGGAGCGGAACGGAGAGCACATAAGATCGGCGCTGGATAAAATCGCGATGGAATCGATCAAACCGGTTCAAGAGGCCTCGGGAAAGCTCAGCAATGCTTTGAGCGATAATTTTGGGCAGATCGAAAGTCAGTTCTCGTCGATCGCACAGCGCGTCGAGGCGGCAGCCGATCTGCTCGACAAGGCCAACAGCTCAATGTCCTCTTCAGTTGGCAGACTGGGTGAACAGGCCGACAGCGTAGCCACCAAGTTAGAGAAGGTTGTCGTCCCTGATGAGGTCCTTAAGAACGATCTGGCGCCGATGGTGAAACTCCTTGGCAGCGCGGTCGCCCAATATGCTGTCAAAACAGAGACGGCTTCGCAGGAACAGCAAGCCCGCATGGCGGGCATCGTTGATGCTGTGGCTAAAGTGGCCGCAGGTGTGGAAAGGGCTGTGGCAGCCGCAGAGCAAACAGCGGAGAGTGTCCAAGCGCAACAGCGCTTGACCCAGGCGCTTGCTGCAGTGGTGCAAAAGCAAAGCAAGGACACCGGAGACCTTGTCGCAACCTTGGCAGGAAGAAGCCTCCACGCGCCGAGGCCTGTTCCCCCTCTCAACGCTCCTATCGCGATCGAACAGCCACTGGCAGATCTGGCCGCAAATGACACCGTCGAGAGCGCACCGATTAGGGTCGAGCCTGAGCCCCAACCAGACGCTTTCCAAACTCTGGGAAGCGAGCCTCCCGCCGAACGAACGGAACCGCCTAAGCGAACCAGTTGGTGGGGCAGGTGAGTGACGCTGGCGGAACTTCGGTCGCCTTCGAGCGCAAGGGTTACGGCCGCGGTTTGATACTGGGCCTGACCATGGCCGAGACGATGCTGCTTTTGGTGTTCTGCCTGCTGCTAGCAGCCGGTGCTATCATCACGAAAAAGCAGAAAGAGACCGATGAGGCGCTGCGAGCCGCTCAATCAAACAAGGAAAACGTGCAGAGGCTCGAAGCCGAAAACAAGCGGCTTCTGGCTCAGATAAAAGCGGTGTTTCAGCCCGCGAGCGGAGGAACCGTTCCCGACGAAGAATGGCGCGAGCTGGTCCTGGCCAAGGATGCTGTTAAGTCGGTCAAGGAAGCAGGTATTTCCCTGGAGGAGGTCGTGCGAAATGCCCCTGTCGCGAAGGTCCTTGCGGACAACGACATAAGCGTTGATCAGGCCAAGGCCATGATAGATGCGGCGAAGGTCTTGAAAGAATTTGGTTACATCGGCACCGACAAAGGGCTGCAGGATCTGGCTGATGTGCTCAAGAAGGCTGCAGAGCCGACGCAAGCAGCAAAACCTCACGATTGGCCGCCGATCATTAGTCTCAGCGAACTGGATGGTTATAATTTCGATACCGGAAGCGCAGAGCTTTCGGATCCGTTCAAAACAAAGTTGCGCGATCTTGCGAAGACAATCGCCGGCACTGCGACCTCTTACGGTGTCGACGTGATTGAGGTGATTGGACACACGGACGAACAGGCAATGGCGGGCGAATCCTCCAACATGGACAAAGGGCTCCAACCGGTTTTGTCAGGGAAAGTGGAAATCGGCTCACTCCATCCCGCCGACAATGCCGGCCTTGGTCTGGCGCGCGCGATTTCAGTCACGAGTGTGCTCAGTGACATGCCCGCATTAAAGGGGTTTACGATTTTGCCGATGTCAGGTGGTCAGCTCATCCTGCCCGGCGATCATCTCACCGACGGAGCGCAGATGGGCGATGTGCGGGCTCGAAGGCGCATCGAGATTAGGGTGAGGCAGCGATCAAAATTGGCGCCGGTTGGTGGCGCCAAGCCATGAATGGGGACGAGAGACTGGCGCCTTAGCCGGTACGGCAGTTGAGTTGGGGGATTGGGCTATGGGGTTTTACGTTCGAAAATCGATCAGTGCGGGACCATTCCGCTTTAACTTTTCGTCCGGCGGGGTTGGCGCTTCCGTTGGCGTGAAGGGCCTCCGCATCGGCACTGGGCCACGAGGTCACTACATCCACGCCGGCGTCGGTGGGCTCTACTATCGTGGCACTTTAGGCAAGGCTAGCGCCAAGAAGGTAGTACAGCTCTCTCAAACCCGATCTGCGCCGCAACCCCGTCCACAATCCTCGCCCCCGGAGTACGTCTCTGACGGCGTCGTAATGAGGGAAATCGAGTCCCGCGATGTGGTGGAGATGCGTGACGAGACATTTGCCAATGTACTCGATGAAATCAATGCTAGGCAATCGCAGACGCGGCTGTCCGTAGCACTCGCGGTTCTGTTCGGGATTGCAGGTTTCCTTGTGGGGACCAAGCTCGGAGGTGCCGCACCGGTGCTGGGCATCGGTGCCTTTGTGCCGGGTATGCTCATTGGCAAATGGTTTGACAGCTACCGCCGGGTAAGCGTGCTCTATTACGATTTGGAAAAAGACGCGGAGGCCGCCTACGGGCGACTTGTCGGCGCGTTCGAAACTCTCACCGGCTGCGGCGGGAGATGGCATGTCGCTGCCGGCGGCAAGATAGAGGATCTGACGGCTTGGAAGCGAAATGCCGGGGCCAGCATGCTGGTCGATAAAAAGCCCACGACACTTGAAAGCTCCTTGCCGAAGGTTGTGCGCAGCAACGTTACTCCGCCTTCAATCCATGTGGGTCGGCAGGTGCTCTTCTTCATGCCTGACCTAGTGCTGGTGAAGGACGGAAACCGATACGGCGCAGTCGGATATGCCGATCTGCAGACCCAATTCGCCCCGAGTAATTTTATCGAGACCGGCAAAGTTCCATCTGATGCGGAGATCGTGAGCTACACTTGGGCTCACCCAAACAAAAACGGCGGGCCCGACAAGCGTTTCAAAGACAATCGGCAGATCCCTGTCTGCCGCTACGAAGCGTTGCGGTTTTCTAGCCCGTCCGGACTTAACGAGCTGGTGGAATTTTCCAAGACAAACGTCAGCCAGCCCTTTTGCCAGGCTCTATCGGCACTCGCGCAATTGCATCGAAGCTCCGACCGCCAATCCATAACGCTGAACGCGCACTCAAGGGACTGATAGTGGCGATGGCTCAAAGCATGGCCAGGTCAGCAAACGCCTTCGCATGGAATCCCATCGCTATCTCGATCCAACTTGCTCCCCCATGAGCAGTTGGCGAGATACCAACGCGCTTCTTCGCAAGATGAAATCTGCCTGCAAAAGCGGCGAGGTTGGCATGAGTAGCTCTGTGCTACTTGGCGACGGCTGATGAGCCCAAGTGGGCTTTTGGTTGGGTTCGTAGCTTCCGAATGTTGTTCGCGCCAATCCCAAGGGTTGTCAAAAGTTCCAATCCAGATTCCGACCTTAGCGGTTTCAGCCTTAGTTTGCTGTTGCGCATAGGCCCCGTGGCTGTAGCGGGGCCAGTCCAAGGCTCGACCATGTTCAACCATCCAGGACGCGACGCTGACACCGTCCGCGCGACGGCAATCACCGACGAAGCGACGGTACCGATCCCATGAAACAAATGTGCATTGGACAGGCCGCGAAGCCGCAAGGAAATTCGCCAGTGCTTCGGCCGCCTGACGCCCGCAGGGGTATTGATGTCCGCTCGCGTCATTGCAGTATTGGCGGCTTTCGGGTGCATCGATGCCGTTGAAGCGGACGCGCTGCCCGTGGATCTCTATCGTGTCTCCATCAACCACCGATGCTATGCCGACAATCGGCGCCGGTCTCGACCCGGTCGAGTTTGCTATATCCAGACCACGTAACTGGTCGCCCGGCCCTGTAAAATAGTGGGTGGCGTAAGCAGCCAAGGCCACCACGATCACTAGGATCAGAGGCAAGGGCACATCTGGAAAGAAACGTCTGCGGACGATTGGTTCCGCGCCGCGCCTTGGTCGCGCGCGGCGACGATGAGAATAGCGATTGTTATTCAATTTCCGATCCTTTGCGAAACGCAGGCTGCATGATTTCTAACGTGCCTCTGCACGCTTCGTAGGCGCCTTTTTCGCTGGCGCTGGTTTGCCTTGTAGTTCGGCGCTTTGAACACCATGGTGCCTTCGCAGATCAGCCCGAAGTCACGACTTTGTAGTTGCCCTTTTCGTGAACACGACCATCTTTCCGCGCTGGAGCCTACAAGTTTTCTCGGAATGCAATTAGGAGGGCCGATTGAAAAAGAAGTCGGCTTGTGCGCCAGTTGGTCGTGGCCGGCGAGGCAGATGCCAGAGCTGCCAACACCTCGTCCAGAGGTATGATGGCATTTTGTCCGAAAGGGAACCTCGAGATCAAGGTGGGGATGCGAAGTGTCCGGAACATTAAACAAACATCCGCAATTTTCCACTAAGCTGCGGTGCTCACAATACTAAAACGATTGAAGTGTTGGTGGCAGCCATTCGAAGTTGAAAAACGAGCATTTTATGTTGCGGACAGCCCTTGTGTAGGCTCTATGTGTCCAGCCTATCAGGGGGGTGTGAGTGTCGGAAGTTGAAAAATCGGTCTTCCAAAGCGATCTGCCTTTAAAGGAAAAGCTCGAGCGAGCCAGGATGGAATTGCTCGACCTTTCTGCTCGCAACCGACTTTTGAATGTGCCACGGTTTTCAAAGAGCGCGAAGACGATCGATATTGTCGACGAGAGGTCGTCTGAGATCTATCGATTGCTGGTGAGCGAAGGAAAGGCTTTTACCTTCCTGGCCGGCAAGCCGGATCGGCCGAAGGCAGGCCAGGTTGAAAGCAGCCCTCCAGACGAGGAAATCGACTATTCCCCCGTTGCTCTTGCTCAGCCTGAGGACGAAGGATTCGACGATAGAGGGGTATCTGCGCGACATTCTGACACCAAGCTTCAGACGAGGATGACCCCAACGGGGCTGCAGCGCCGGCTCCTTGATCTCTACCACGATGCCCGCACACTTGAGGAAGAGCAGGGCGTCAATATCCTCTTTCTGGCCCTTGGCATGCTGAAGTGGATTGACCCGAACAACAAAGAAAACATCCGTCAGGCTCCTCTCATTTTGGTGCCGGTACGGCTTGAGCGAGGGGCCGCTGGAGAAAAGTTTCGGCTGCGAGCTCGTCCGGAAGATCTTACCGCAAACCTCTCCTTGGAACTCTATCTCGACCGCATCCGCAAGCTCGCCCTGCCGCGTTTTGAAGTGGGAGACGACTTCGACGTCTCGGCCTATCTCGATGCCGTTGCCGAAGCAGTGTCGACGAAAGAGGGTTGGCAGGTGCTTGCCGATGATATGGTGCTCGGCTTCTTCTCGTTCGCTAAGTTCTTGATGTACCGTGACCTGGATCCGGATCTCTGGCCGGATGGCGCAAAGATTATCGAACAACCGAAGATCCGCTCGCTTCTTTCAGATGGTTTCGACGCACGCGAACCGCTGATGTCGGACGACAATGCGATTGATCCGCATATTGCGCCTGCCGAAATGTTGCATATCGTCGACAGTGACAGTTCTCAGACGCTGGCGATCCATGATGCAAGAAAAGGTCGCGACCTCGTTATCCAAGGTCCGCCTGGGACAGGAAAATCGCAGACGATCGCAAACATTATCGGGTCGGCCGTTGCCGACGGAAAGACCGTGCTGTTCGTGGCCGAAAAAATGGCTGCGCTGGAAGTCGTGAAGCGACGGCTTGATACTGCCGGAGTGGGGGACGCCTGCCTCGAGCTCCATAGTAACAAGGCGAACAAGCGCATGATGCTGGAGGAGCTGCGGCGCACCTGGCAACTCGGATCGCCTAGGGGACAGCTTCCTTCTTCCCTGACTGAGCGCTTGCTGGAGGCTCGCGATAAACTCAATGCACATGCTGCACGAATGCACGTTGCATTTGGAACGTCCGAACTCACTCCATACCAGGTTCTTGGCCAGCTAACCCGACTAAGGCAGAACGGGCAAAAACCAGTTGATATTGAACTTGAGGATGCCACCGCTTGGACGAATGACGGTGTCTCGCAACGTCGCAAACTTCTCGATGAGGTGTCTCAGCGGATCAACGAGATCGGCTTGCCGATCCACCACCCATGGCGGGGAGTTGGCCTGGATGTCGTTCTACCAACGACTATTGAGAGGCTCGTCCCACGCATTGCGTCGTCGCTGGATCAAGCAAAGGCTCTGCACGCCAAACTGGCCGATATTGCTGAGCGGATCGAGGCGAAGCCTCCGCAAATCCTCAGCGACAGCGGCGAGGTAGAAGATCGTGCTGAGCTTCTCGCGTCCGCACCTGGACTTCCTGCCGAGGCGCTAGTCTCGCCGGTTTGGGATGAGCGTCCAAAGGACATTGCATCGCTTCTCTGGACAGGAACGGATTTCAACCGCAAATCCGAGGAACTGTCGGAGCAGTTGGTGGCGACGGCTATCGACACGCCAATCGAAGGTCTCGAGACAGAGCTTGCTAAGCTTCCTTCAGACTTTCCGAAAGATGGTTTCGTTCGTGCGCGCCAGCTAACCGTGTTGCTCCCACGCTTACGGGAAGAAGCTGAGCGGCTAAATCAAGAACTGGGGTCTACGGTTTTACCGGACACGCTTGCAGGACTCCTCAGGCTAGTGATGACCGGCGAGAGAGTTGCGGCAGCCCCCGATGCGAGCCCTGAGGCATTCGCAGCCACAGTTTGGGACTCCGGGCTGGAACAGGCTGGTGACCTTGCCGACAGCGTAGCAACGCTAGAGACTGCTAGAGCCGAGCTTCAGGGCAAGGTTGTTGATGCCGCGTGGAGTACCAACGTGGCCGCGGCGCGGCAAGCGCTCGCCACGCACACGGGAATATTGAAAGCATTGAATGGCGACTACCGTCGCGCCACTGCACTTGTGCGGACTATTTTGGTAGCCCCTAGCGCGCCTGCGGCGGAGATAGTGGGTCTCCTCGACATTCTGATGGAGGGCCAGGCGGCCGCAGCAAAAGTGCGCGAAGGCGACGCCTTTGGCCGTTCCGCCTTCGGAGCCGATTGGCGCGGGGAGAGATCGTCTTCGGCACCACTCCAGGCCTTAGTGGAGTGGATGCGCACGCTGAGGGGACTTGGCTCGGAACCGCGAATTATAGCCGGGCGGATGGCGGAGCGCTCTGAAGCGGGCGCGCGTGCGGTCCGAGTTCGTAAGGTGATCGACATCGGTCAGCCGATTATCGAGGGGTTCTGGAACGATTTAGGCCACCTTGCGTCATCCATGCTAGGCGACGTGGCTTCCGCCGAGCGGGCCTCGCTGCAACTGATGGAAGCGAAGGCAAGCACTGTAGCTCAAGCCGATGACGCGTCACGACAGGTTCTGACTGACGTTCCAGATCTGATCAGTGAGCGGGTGGAGATACTGCGCCGACTAGGCAGACTACAAGCGCTTGCTCAAGAGATCGACGACGGGAAAAGCCTTGGCAAGTTCGCATTCGGCTCGTCGTGGCTCGGTCGAGGATCCGATTGGGCCGCTCTCGCGCAAGCCGAACTTTGGCTGAGAGAAAATGGCTCAATCCGGCATTTGGCTGCGCGGTTGCCTGAAAGAAAAGAGATCGCAAACTTGGCGCGTTCAGCGCGTGAAGCGGCCCAAGCGGCAGCGCGGGAATTGAAGGCGCTTGCAGGGGATTTGAAAGCCGATGCTCCCTCCTTGTTTGGAGTAGACGATTTTCCAGACGTCGCGATAGTCGAGGTTGTTTCTCGACTGGAGGGGTGGCTCGATCATCAGGAACAGCTCTCGAAATGGGTTGCCTATGAAGAGCGATCCGAAACGGCCCGAAAGGCTGGACTGGGACAGTTGATAGACGGCCTAGCCGACGGCCAGATTACAACAGGATCGGCGCGATCAGTCTTCGATATGGCCTACTACGAACGAATGTTTCTAGCGATGGCGACCGATGAGCCGGAGCTGGCAAGGTTCGACGGGGAACTGCATTCCAGGGCTGTACGTGACTTCGCGGATCTGGACCGACAGAGGATCAAGGCCGGTGCCATCGAAGTTGTGACGGCTCATCACCGAAAAATTCCTTCAAGAGACGGCGGAGCTGGACCAGTCGGACTGCTTCGTTCTGAGATGGCGCGCAGACGGGGCCACATGCCTATCCGGCAGTTGATGCAGAAGGCAGGGCCTGCCATCCAGGCACTCAAGCCAGTGTTCATGATGAGCCCGCTTTCGGTGGCCCAATTCCTGTCGCCCGGCAGGATGTCCTTCGATCTGCTTGTGATGGACGAGGCGTCTCAGATACAGCCTGTGGACGCGCTTGGCTCGATCGCCAGGGCCAATCAGGTGGTCGTTGTTGGCGACGAACGCCAACTGCCACCCACGACATTCTTCGCGAAGATGACAGGCTCGCAGTCTGAAGATGACGAGGGTGAGGGCGCGCAGGTCGCCGACATCGAAAGCATCCTCGGCCTGTTCACGGCCCGCGGCTTGCCGCAGCGTATGCTCCGCTGGCACTACCGTAGCCGTCACCAATCTCTGATCGCCGTATCGAACAGCCAGTTCTACGAGAACCGGCTTTTCATCGTGCCAAGCCCCTATACCCAAGAGGCAGGCATGGGGTTGCGGTTTCATCATGTGCCGGAGGGCGTCTTCGATTCCGGTGGCACAGGAACCAATCCGGTAGAGGCGAGAGCAGTAGCCGAAGCGATCATCCGTCATGCGAAGGTGAACCCGCAAGAGACTCTAGGCGTTGCAACATTTTCGGTTAGCCAACGCCGCGCGATCCAGGATGAACTCGAAGCGCTGCGGCGACTAAATCCCGATACGGAGGAGTTCTTTCACGCGCATCCCAGCGAGCCATTCTTTGTCAAGAACCTTGAGAATGTTCAAGGCGATGAGCGCGACGTGATCATGATCTCGGTGGGGTATGCCAAGAATGCGCAGGGATACATGGCCATGCGTTTCGGCCCTCTTGGTGCGGAAGGCGGCGAGCGTCGGCTCAACGTCCTCATAAGCCGAGCCAAGCGCAGCTGCGAAGTATTCGCGTCCATCACAGACGAAGACATCGACCTGGAGCGTGGCAAAGGGAAAGGCATCTTCGCCTTCAAGCTCTTCTTGCACTACGCGAGAACAGGGCGAATTTCGCTTGCCCAGGCCACGGTTCGCGAAATGGATTCGATCTTTGAAGAACAGGTAGCCAACGCGCTGATCGAAAAAGGTTATCAGGTTCATGCTCAGGTGGGCATTGCCGGTTTCTTCATCGACCTCGCGGTTGCGGATCCAGAGAGGCCAGGCCGGTATATACTCGGCATCGAATGCGATGGTGCAGAATATCATTCGTCGCGCTCGGCCAGAGATCGAGACCGGCTACGGCAATCCGTCCTTGAGGATCATGGTTGGATTATTCATCGGATCTGGAGCGCTGACTGGTTCCAACGACCTCATGAGCAGCTGGAGCGAACCATACTAGCGATTGAGGCTGCCAGAAAGGAACTCGATGAGCGGGCCGAATTGGGGGTTCAGAGAAATCGTGCTGTAGCCGTTCAGGTTGTTATGGTCGACCGGGGCAACGTGACGGAAATCGGTCTCGAGAGCACAAACGGATCCGAGACTCCCAATCGAGCCTACGAAGAGACTCAGCTAAGACGACCGGGATCGTTCGAACTCCACGAGACGCCCAGCGGAATCATGGCCGGGCTGGTCGAGCAGGTCGTGGCTACAGAAACACCAATCCATGTCGACGAAATAGTTTCGCGTATTCGGGACGCGTGGGGTCTGCAGCGGGCCGGTGGCAGGATTCAGGATGCAATCGAGCGAGGTGTAGGCATAGCACAGAGAGGTGGTGCAGTAGCCCGTCGAGGCAACTTCTGCTTCAAGCCGGGTGCTCCTGTTCGTCTTAGAGATCGCAGTGCGGTCGTGTCCCCTGGATTGCGTAAGCCCGAAATGATTGCGCAGGACGAGGTCGCCCAAGGCGCTATGGAAGTCGTGAAATCCAATCTCGGTGCGACAGAGGAAGAAATTGCCACAGGCGTTGCGAGGATGCTGGGCTTCAAAGCCACAAGCGCACAACTGAAGCAGCTAATTTCGGCCGCGGTCGCCGATTCAGTTGCCAAGGGATTGTTACGGTCCCAAGACGGCTTGTTGGTGGTCGGCGACTCCACGAGCGAGAAATTAGCCGAAGTGTAATGGGGCGTTGCAGCGGCCTCGCTGCAATTTCAGTCGAGCTCAGAACACCTCTTTCCCTGGCGGAGGCCGAATGGCATTTCGATTCGTACACACGGCCGATATTCATCTCGACTCGCCGCTTCGTTCGCTGGCCATGCGAAATCCCGATCTTGCCGGGCTCGTGGGCGACGCCAGCCGCCAGGCATTCGTTTCGATAGTGGATCTCTGCCTTGAGGAACGAGTCGACGCGTTGGTCATTGCTGGCGACCTATACGATGGCGAGCAGACCTCGATGAAAACTGCGCGGTTTCTGGCATCGCAAATGACACGCCTGCACCAGACCGGCATCAGGGTTTTCAAGATCCGCGGCAATCATGACGCCTTGTCGCGGATTTCCAAACAGCTGGTGTTTCCCGACACCGTTACCATCTTCGGCGGTCGTGCTCAGTCGGTATTGCAGACAGCCGGCGGTCTGGACATCGTTTTCCACGGTTTGAGCTTTGCGAACCCAAAGGCCCCGGACAGCCTGCTGACCAAATATCCGGCTGCTCGTGAAGGGGCCGTCAACATAGGCATCATGCATACCAGTCTGGCTGGATCGCCCGGTCACGACGTTTACGCGCCCTGCAGCATCGCTGACCTGCACGCCCACGGTTTCGACTATTGGGCCCTCGGCCACATTCATGTTCGTCAAGTCTATTCCGGCGCAAGCACCGTGGTGATGCCGGGAATACCTCAGGGGAGGGATATTAACGAGGCGGGTGAGAAATCAGTCACCCTGGTGACGGTGCGCGACGACCGTTCGGTGGAGATCGAGGAACGGCTGACCAGCGTTGCGCAGTTCGAACGGGTGAGCGTCGACCTTACCGGGGCGGTGGAGTGGCCCGAGGCCGTCGCGTGTATTCGTTTCGCGCTCGAAGAGATGCGGGCCACCGTCCGATCGCGTCATGCTGTGGCCCGCGTTGGCCTGAGAGGGACGTCACCATTGTTATGGGCGCTGATCCGCGACAGGGACCTCCTTCTTGCCGAAGCCGAACAGGCTGCGGAACAGCTGGGCCATACGTGGGTGGAGAAGCTCGAGCTTGACCTCGCGCCGCCTCGGACGGAGACCGACGAGGATATTGCTGATCCGATTTTCGAACTCGGGCAATCAATGCGTGCCGATGCCACCTCGGAGGCCTTCCGCGCTGAGGCGAGGGCGTTCGTCCAAAAGATGGTCGCCGACCTTCCGGCCGACGGACGGGATTTTGCTGGGAAGGACGAAGCCGGGCTGGAGCAGTTCCTCGATCAGGTGCTTTCCAAGGGTGCGGACTTGGTCACTGCCCGCCTTAAGTCCGGTGGATCGTCATGAGGTTGCGGCGACTTGACCTCATTCGCTATGGAAAGTTCACCAATAGCACGATCGACTTCGGACCCAAACCGGAATCCGGACCTGACCTGCATATCGTGTTCGGCCTGAATGAGGCCGGCAAATCGACCGCGCTTTCCGCCTACTTAGACTTGCTGTTCGGCATCGAGGAACGGAGCCGCTACAACTTCCTGCACGAGTACAGCGCCATGCGCATTGGCGGCGTGCTGGAACTGGCCGGCTCCGAGCACACGTTCACGCGTACGAAACAGCGTACTAATTCGCTATTGAACGCGACGGGCCAACCGGTGAGCGACGTGGCGATCACGGCGCATCTCGCCGGACTGTCGCGTGACGCTTACACGACGATGTTCTCACTCGATGACGAGACGCTGGAAGCGGGCGGGAAGTCGATTCTGGAGTCGCGGGGCGACCTCGGCAAGCTCCTCTTCACGGCAAGCGCCGGTCTTGGGAACGCAAGTGATACGTTGAACACCCTCGAGGCCGAAGCAGACGCTCTGTATCGGAAGCAGGCGCATGGCACCGAACTGGCGCTCCTGAAGAAGCGCCTTGTTGACGTGAAGTCGCGCAGGGATGCGATCGATACCCTTGCATCAACCTACGAGGGCCTGGAGGCCGAACGTCTCGATGCAGCGCAGCAATACGACCGGACCATCAGTGACCGAGCGGTGCTGGTGGCCAGGCTGGATACCATTGCTCGTTACGTGCGTGCTGCGCCGATGCGGGCGGATATCCGGCGCAAGATTGCCCGGCTGAATGAGCTGCCGGACATCGCCTCCCCAGCTCGCACGTGGACGGGTAGTGTCACCGGACTCATCGATGACGATGCCAGCCTCAGAACGCGGCTGTCCGCAAACATCGACGAGGTCCAGCGCTTGGCGGCAAAAGTCACTGCGGTCGATGAGGATGGATCGATCCTGTCGATTTCCGAACGAATTCGCGGGCTTGCGGAGAGCAAAGTGCGCCATACCGCGGCTGGCTTTGACTTGCCCACTCGCAGGATGGGGCTGCAAATCCTCAACAACACCGTGGCAAGCTGCCTAGCCGCCTTGGGTCGATCTTCCGAGCCGGATCCTGCCGCGCTGCTTCTGCCTGCCGTCACCGTTGGCGTCGTTCGCGCTATGGTTGAGCAGAGGTCCGGGATTGCTACCGGGGTGCGCGCCGCCCGCGACGAGGCGGCGGCAGCACTCGATGCGCTGCAGGCGGCAAGGCAGCGGGTCGGCGAGGAAAGGGCAGTGCCCGAACCTGCCAGGGCAAGGCTGGGCTCGGCTTTGTCGAAAGCGCGAGCAAGCGGACACCTGGCGGAGATCAGGACGGCTCGCGAGGCAGAAGATGCGGGAACAATTCGATGGGAGGTGTCGCTCGCGCGCTTGCGTCCATGGAGAGGAGATGCCCTTGCTCTCGCCAACGTCGCGGTTCCGAGCGCCGGGCACATTGCCGCCTGGAAGACAGTAGCGTCAGAACTGGCAAGAAACACCGCCGTACTTGCCGAACGCCTCGCCGAATACGAGGGCAACCGTGCCATGCTCAAGGCTGGATTGGATGCCCTTCGTGCCTCGGTCGACGTTGTCGACGATGATGGGGCTGCCGCGATCCGCCGTGTCCGCGATGATGCGTGGGCAACACACCGCGCAGCGCTGACCGGTGACACCGCTGACGATTTCGCCGTGGCACTGGCGCGCGATGACATTGCCAGCGCGGGCCGGCTGGCCGGCGCGGCGGATCTTGCCGAGATCCGGGCAACGACTCGCGAACTGGCCGAGGTCGCGGCCAACCTGTCACGCAACGGCATCCAACGCACACAGCTCGGCAAGGATGTGGATACCCAATTGTTGGAAATCCGCGCGGCCGCCAGAGACCTGCTCGGAGACGCCGTGGAACCTTCGTCTGAGCGCCTGATCGAAAGGATCGAGGATCAGATCGAGGCGCGCAGCGATGCGCTCGCTGCCTGGGAGCAGATCGAACTTCTCCGCAGGAAGGCGGAGCGAGCCGCTGACGCCGGCGAGCAGATACGCTTGGAAATGAGAGCAGCGCTGGAAAGCGTCGGCATAGTATCAGAGCCCGGCGACACCCTCGAAGCAATCATGGCCATCGCTGAGCTGTTTCTGGATCGGCAGCGCAAGGTGGACGCAGAGTATGCCGAGGCGCTCAGAATGGTGGGCTCCAAAGAAGAGGATCTAGCGGCCCGACGGGTTGCCGTAGGCGTGGCGGAGCGTCGCGAGGAGGAATGGCTGGCCGGCATTGTCGAAGCACTCAAGGGAACTTGGCTCGAAAGCGGGCTCTCAGCATCCGGCGTCGGCACTGTGCTCGATCAATTGGCCGAACTGTCAAGAAGCCTGCAGGAACGGGACGATCTGCAGCTGCGTATCGACAAGATGGCGGCCGACAGGGCTAATTTTCTGGTCGAGGTCATCGCCGTAGCGGTTGAAGCCGACGAGCCGACGGAGGATGGCGAGCCGGAGCAGTTGGCCATCCGCCTTGCCGAGCGCCTGGAGCGCGCCGAGCGGACACGCGAAACGAAGGCAAGCCTCGGCCACGACCTGAAGCGCCTGAAGGAGGCGCGCGACATCCTCGACAATGAGATTTCGGCGCACGAACGCCGCAAGAACGAAGTGCTGGGCGTTTTTGGCGTCGCCACTTTGTCCGAGGTAGTCGAACGCGATGAGCTGCTGCGCGAGCGGGATGGATTGCGCGCTGCCGTCGCTGAACTTGAGGAACGGGTAGTGACGGAACTTGCAGTCGACGGATTCGAGGAGGCACGCTCGATCCTGGACCCGATCGATTTCGACAGCCTCACGGTCGAGAAGGCTGAGGGCGAGCAGCGGCTTCGCCAGTTCGATGAGATGATCCAGCAACAGCTGATCCGGCAGACACGCGCGGCCGATAAGCTGGACGCCATCGGCGGCGACAGCGCGGTTGCACACCTGGATGCCGAACGGCGCACAACCCTGTTGGAAATCGAGGAGAAGGCCGTTCGTTACATCGAGCTGAAGCTCGGCATCATGTCGGCTGGAAATGCTTTGCGGATCTACCGTGAGAACCACCGTTCGGGGATGATGGCGCGTGCATCAGACGCATTCAAGCTAATGACCCGTGGGCAGTATTCAGGCCTTACAACCCAGCCCGTGAAAGGCGGGGAGGTTCTCATCGCGGTGCAGCGCGACGGGCAATCCAAGCTCGCTGACGCGCTTTCGAAGGGCGCGCGCTTTCAGCTCTACCTGGCACTGAGGCTCGCCGGTTATTACGAGTTCGCGCAATTCCGGCCCTCGGTTCCCTTCATCGCCGACGACATCATGGAAACTTTTGACCATATTCGCTCGGAGGAGGTTTTCAGATTGTTTGGGGAGATGGCGAACACAGGTCAGGTCATCTATCTCACGCACCACAAGCACTTATGTGAAATCGCCAAGGCTGTTGTGCCACAATCTACCATTCACCAGCTGGATTAGGCTCGATTAGAATTCGCCTCAAAACGGTTCAACTAACCAACTCGTCTGACATAGGAACTTTCGATCGAATCCGTCATGACGTCCCATAGAGGTTGAGAAATGCCTATTTTGTTCTGCAATGTTGCGTGGATGAACGACTACGCCGGGCGGAGCGCGGATGACCCGCCTCTCGGTGGCGGGGCATTTCCGAGTAAGCAGGGTTATTGCGCGGAGGAATGCAACTTTGTTGCAGCCGATGACGGGTACGTTTACGGCTCTTCGAGACGATTAAGGGCGAATTGGATCGGCAGGTGCGCATCCAGAACTGGGTTCAGGCAAGCACGACGAATTTGTCGACGGGATCGACATCGTTTGGACGGCTCCGGAGGAAGGCAAAGATCCGCGCGTGGTGGTCGGGTGGTATCGCGGTGCGCGACTGTATCGCCACCGCCAGCACTTCAAGGGGCGTAACCCTTCCGCCCAGCATTACAAGGATAAGATCAGGTCGTTCAGGGCTAGGACACTCGCCGAAAATGCATTCGTGCTGCCCCCGGAGGATAGGCACCGTGGCAAAGGGTGGAGTGGCCAGGCAAGCTGGTGGCATGCGAACGATACGACAGATCGATCCGCCAGAGCATTCGTCAAGAGAGTAAAGGCATTAATGGAAGGCGAGCCAGTCGCTCCCGTCGGGGTATCGCCCGATCATGATGGAGGTCGTGGCCGACCGGCTGGAGCGGCAGCGTCCGACGTCTACAAACGGTATGTGCGGAAGTACGAGATCAATGTCCATCCTCAGCATGACAGTCTGCACAAACAGTTCGTAGCGTTTCTCAGCGAGCGATATCCGCGGATTGATTTTCCCGCTTGTTTTCGCGACGACCTTCGGTTGCGGTTGACGCAATGCCGGAAGTGATGGTCGAGATCAAGCCTGCTGATGCGGCTACGATGCGCTTCGCGATTCGCGCCGCGACCGGCCAGTTGCTCGACTACCGCCAGCATCAGCGGTGGACTGGCCGACAGGTAATTCTCGTCGGTGCGAAGGTGACGAGCAAGAACGATCTAAGTCTGGCGTTTGACAACGGCTTTGGCCTGGCCTGGCCCATTGGAACCGGCGGATTCGAGATCCGCTGGCCCGACGGCGCTGGTTGATTGGCAAGCAAGCGCCGAACGTCCGGAGGCTAAAGCTCAGGGTCGCGATGGATCGGCATTGCTGCTTTCGGTGCCGAACCCAATCTCTCATGTGGGGATATCGCAGTCCTCCAAACGATGCTCAAGTCGGTAGTAATGGTCCCTCATGCTTCGCAATCGTGCAATCAGTCCTTACTCGCCGGCGCGCAGAGCTGTGACGAACTCGTTTTCCTCCGCGAACCTGCTTAGGAGAGATCGTATCGCGTACGTACGACATCGATGTTTTGCGCCAGCTCAGTGCGGCCAATTTTGTACGATTGCTTGAATTCAGCGTATATCACGCCGTAGATTCAATCAGTCTGCGGCGCAGTTCGATGAACACTGCATCGTCCGTCGATTCGGATAGTCTGGCATCCGACAGTATGTTTCTGACGTGGAGCTCAGTGACGCAGACCGCTGATATAGCACTTGTGTCAACGATCAACGCCAAACCGAGAGGCTTTCTTATCGTCTTGCATTTTGAGAAATTTCTACCCCTTGAGTGTCTCAAATGCGTATGCGCGAGCCTCTAAGGTCGCTGTACGTTGGCTTTAACGGTGCGGCAGATGCCGCGCACCGAGGTGCTTTGTCGACAACCGGTGTCGGTCGCCATGGCCCGGAGGTGAAGCCGGCGAGGCGCTTGCGCTGGTCCATGAGTAATCGTGCGGAGGACCGCGCCGCGCCGTGCCTCGCATCTCTCGTGCCGCTTGCGCTGCTGAGGCCTCTTCTGTCAGGCGGTCTAGGTTTCGCGCTTCGGGCCGAGCAGGAACACTGTCAGGGCGGCGGCGAACGTGGCAACAGCACTGTAGGCAATGGCACTGGTAATCCCGGCATTGTCCACCAATACTCCGCCGAAAATCGCGCCGGCTGCGATTGCCACTTGGAATGCTACGACCATCAGCACACCGGCGCTTTCGGCCTGCTCGGGAACGGCCCGCCGCACCATCCACGTCTGTAATCCCACCGGCACGGCGCCGAAGGCAAAGCCCCACCCGGCAACCGCAATCGCCGAGGCGAAGGCCGATGCTCCCGCCATCAGCAGCGAAACAGCGGCTATCGCTATGAGCAGCGGTGCAAGGGCCGCGACTGCCTTGAGACTGTACTCGGCCAGAAGCCCGCCGGCCAAATTGCCGAAGAATCCCCCGATGCCAAAAGCAAGCAACACAAGCGAAATCGTTTCGACGTCCAGAGCGGGAACCTTCTCGAGGAAGGCGCGGATATAAGTGATTCCGGCGAAGTGGCCGGAACCGACAAGCAGGACGACCACAAGCGCGACCTTGACCATCGGAATCTTAGCCACATTCAGCAGGCTGCGGAAGCTAGCCACTCCAATCGGAGGCAGTCTCGGAATGGTTATGAGTTGCACCAGCAGTGTAGCCGCGCCGCCGACTGCGGCGAGCATGAAGGCACTTCGCCATCCCCAGATATCGCCGACATAAGCGCCGATTGGAGCTGCGCAAACGGTAGCCACGGAAACGCCGGTGAGGATGATCGCCATAGCGCGCGGCAGGAGGTGGCTTGGAACGAGCCGCATCGCCAGTGCTGCCGACATCGACCAGAAGCCTCCGAGCGCTATGCCGAGCACGACGCGTGCAGTCAGGAGAACCGCCAGCGACCACGCGCCGGCCGCCAGAACGTCCGACAGGATCAGCAGCAGCGTCATCGCCCACATGACGAGCCTGCGGTCCAGGCGCTTTGTGATGATAGCCACTGTCGGCGCCGAGATCGCCCCGACGATAGCGGTCGCCGTCATCGCCTGTCCAGCCGCTCCCTCGGTGATGCCGAGATCATGTGCGAGCGGCGTGAGCAGGCTGACAGGCAGAAACTCTGCGGTCACCAGCCCGAAGGTGCCCAAGGAAAGCGAAATGACCGCACCCCATGCGGGACCAGACGGTGGGACGGGCTTTTCTGGGTCGTGCAGAACAGCGTCCACAACGCCTGCCGCGGATTGGGTCATGAACGAAGTCTCCACTTTGATGCAATGCAACCTGATGTTGGCTGCCTTGACCCAAATTTAAAAACACAAGCGCTTTTCCCGGCGGCGTTGCACGGAGGAGGGGATGTTCATTGCTTCGCGATATTTTGTGACGGTGCGGCGCGCAACATCGATGCCGGTTTCCTTCAGCCGGGCAGCGATGTCCTCGTCGGAAAGCACGTCACCGTGAGATTCTGCGGCAATCATCGCTTTGATCCGATGGCGGACAGCTTCGGCTGAGTGCGCATCGCCGCCTTGGCAGGACGCGATTGCGACGGTGAAAAAATACTTCAGTTCAAAGACGCCGCGCGGGGTAAGCATGTACTTGTTCGAGGTCACCCGGCTTACCGTCGACTCGTGCACGCCGATCGCGTCAGCGACGGTTCTGAGATTGAGAGGGCGCAGGTGGGCGACGCCATGTTCCAAAAAGGCATCCTGCTGACGCACGATTTCAGCCGCAACCTTAACGATGGTCTTGGCGCGCTGATCGAGGCTGCGGATTAGCCAGTTCGCGTTTTGCAAGCATTCGTCGAGAAATGCTTTATCCTTCGCACTTTGGGCAGTTTGACGCGAGACTTCGGCATAGTAGCTTTGGTTGATCAGCAGCTTTGGCAGTGTGGCGGGATCGAGTTCGATCTGCCATCCCCCTTGCGGTGAGGGCGTGACCCAGATGTCGGGTATGATTGATTCAGACGCACCGGATTGGAATCGGTTCCCAGGCTTGGGATCGAGCGCCCGAATCTCATGCATCATGTCGAGAAGGTCTTCTTCATCGACTCCGCAATGCTGCTTCAGTGCCTCAAAATCGCGCCGCGCAAGCATTTCAAGATGGGCAACCAAAGCTGCCATTGCCGGGTCGAGCCGGTTACGCTGGCGCAACTGGATCTCGAGGCATTCTCTGAGACTTCGCGCAAAAACTCCCGGTGGATCAAATTGCTGCAAGGTTCCGAGAACCCGTTCCACAACAGCCTCATGGACATTCAGGCTCTCGGCCAGCTCCAAAAGGTTTGCCCGAAGATAGCCAGTATCTTCCAGATCGGCGGCAAGCTGGCCAGCGATCAGCCGCTCCTGTGGTGTGAACGCAGTGAGGGCGATCTGACGAGCGACATGGTCGTGCAATGTTTCGGCGAGGGTGGCAAACTCGTCGAGGGAAGGGCCATTGCCCGGCGGGTTGTTGGTCGTGTTGCCGAGTGATTTCCATTGCCCGAGCCGTTCAGGCGACCCTGCCCCGGTCGGTCCTTCAACGGCGTTTGCGCCAGGGCCGACAGGCTGATCCGCTCCCGAAATCGAGACGTCGTCAAAAGGCCCGCCATCGCTTGATGCAGATTCCAAAAGCGGGTTCTTCTCGATTTCCCGCTCCACGAACTGATGCAGTTCAGTATGCGCCAGTTGCAGCAGGCGAATCGACTCAATGAGTTGAGGCGATGCGACCATGGATTGCTTCTGGCGCTGAAGCAGGCTTGCTGAGGATTGCATGGTGAGCGCGAAAATCCTGTCGAGGAGCCTCTTGGAGCCGGCAATGGCACCACTGAGACGTATTCTAGGTCATGCGGCGGCTTTCAGCGTTTCGAGAACGTTTTGCGGGGACGAGACGCCATAGGGGTCGGCCTCGCAGTTGTCGGAGAAACCTTCCTCCTCGAACCAGTGCTCCACCACGCCATTGTTGATCAGGGCGGCGTAGCGCCAGGAGCGCATCCCGAAGCCGAGATTGTCCTTGGCGACCAGCATGCCCATTTTGCGTGTGAACTCGCCTGAGCCATCGGGGATGAGCTCGACCTGCTTCAGGCCCAAGGACTTCCCCCACGCATTCATGACGAAGGCGTCGTTGACTGAGAGGCAGTAAATCGCGTCAATTCCCTCCTTCTCAAACTCATCATAGAGCTCTTCGAACTGGGGCAATTGGTAGGTCGAGCAGGTCGGCGTGAAGGCGCCAGGCAGCGAGAACAGGATGACCCGCTTGCCGGCAAAGTAGTCGTCCGATGTCTTTTCTTCCCAGCGATATGGATTTGGGCCCTGGACTGACTCATCGCGAACACGCGTGAGAAAGGTGACGAAGGGAACCTTCTTTTGAACGGTCATCAACTTGCTCCTCAGGAAAAAACTGGCGCGCCGGATTCTGGCAGAGGCTGGCGCAATACCGAGCAAAGGCTCGTATGCCGGGGATGAAATGAGGCCCTCGCGGCTCGCACCCTCCTTTTTCCATCCCGATGTAGGGGAACGTCTTGGCTGCTGGTCTTCGTCACCCGAACGCCATCGATCTGAGCAAGTGGAGGCTGTCGAGCCGCTGGAGCAATCTTTCCAAGGCTATGGCGCCGGAAGCGGCATCCATCGCTCGCGCTCGTGCCCGGGACAAAGTGATAGCGGGCCCGAAGTAGCCAATATCGGACGCGTGTGGAGGCCTCAAATGTGACTTCACGCAAGAGACCCGCGTTACTGAGCTGGTTCGGCGTATTGTCGATATTTGCCAGTGACCCGCCGACCTTGGCTTCGGTGGCTCTTTGACGGGGCTCTTGGGCACTCACATGCTGATCAGAACCGGTAAACGGCAATTGCGCGAGCGCCATGTGTTGGCGTGCCGGCATCGGACCAGTCGTGCGCAAAGCGGCCGCCGAGGAGGGACCTCCGGAGGAGATGATGTACCGATGTTCAACGGGAACGGGCACCGTCTCCTCAGGCCACGGTCTAGAGCTTCGCGTGTCGGGCATGGCGCAAGTCGCTTTCATCGTGTTTTGATGGGCTCTGACCAGGAGCAGCAAGCGGCGTGCCATTTCAAATAGAGATGCTTTTGGACCGCCCCCTTCTTCTCGGAGGCCGTGTCTTAGAAGATCGGGCGCGCGCTATAACCGCCTCGTCACCACACGCAACAACGGTGCTGTATGGTGCGGGTATTCGGCGCTTCCGCCCCGGCTGGGCAAAGACGAACCGGAAGCCGAGCCGATGCACTACCTCACACCGGCGGGCACTGCAGCGAGTGCGTAGCGTGTGCCACTAGCGTGTTCTTGCGTGCGGAGGCACGGCTATCGCGAACACGCGCCTGTCGCAGCAACCATGAGCGCGCGCTCTTCGGCAAGCGCCCTGATTCCGTGAGGATCGAATTCCACAATCGTGTCTGTTTGCCGCCCTCTTATGTTCGAAACTGGACCAGAATGTCGCAAGCCCGACCTAAAGGTCGCCCGAGGCGTTCTGTCCGACACTGTTCCGTCGCCTTTGTTGGCCCGCGACACCGGCTTATTTCGCCTAGCTCTTCTCTGGCCTCAGGCTAAGCCGCTGAGAAGCTGCCACAATCTTTTTCTGCTGCGGCCAAATTGGCACGAGATTTGAAGCACCTTCGTTGCGGGCCGGGAGCCGCCGACCGACTTTCATTTCGTGGATGGCACGAATGGAACGAAGAAAGAAAAGCAAAATGTCAAATCCGCGTCGGATAGCGTCTATGGGCAGGGGGTCCTCGGCGAAACCGCCCTTACCCAACAGCTCGCCGCCCTTGTCGACCCTTGCTCAGGAAATCTTGGCCGGCGGCGGCTCAAAGGCCCACCACACCGACCTTATCCTGAAATCGATGGTGCAGGATAAAGTTCTGCATCTCGCCGCGCGGTGTGCCTAGACAGTTACACGTTGGCCGATCTTGATAATCAGGCCGGCCGTCGGAGGACGTCATCTGTATGCCGTCTTAGGTCATTCGCTGCCGCAGCGCCCGCCGGTCACCTTCCGCCCTTCCATCGCTATAGAGTGAAGTGCCACCATGCCCGAACAACCTTTGCCGACGCTGCCGATGTGGCGCGTCGATCACATTGAGCCCTCGCCCGAGATGTTGGCACTACGCGCCAACGGTCCGATCCACCGCGTGCGCTTCCCGTCCGGGCACGAAGGCTGGTGGGTCACAGGCTACGACGAGGCCAAGGCGGTGTTGTCCGACGCGGCGTTCCGGCCCTCCGGAATGCCGCCGGCGGCATTCACCCCGGATTCGGTGATTCTCGGTTCGCCGGGGTGGCTGGTCTCGCACGAGGGGGGCGAGCATGCGCGGTTACGTGCGATCGTGGCGCCGGCCTTCAGCAACGGCAGGGTGAAGCTGCTCGCGCAACAGGTCAAGGCGATCGCCGCGCAGTTGTTCGAGACGCTGGCGGCCCAGCCCCAGCCCGCCGACCTGCGGCGCCACCTCTCCTTTCCGCTTCCGGGCATGGTCATCAGCGCGCTGATGGGCGTGCTCTACGAGGATCACGCCTTTTTCGCCGGGCTGTCGGACGAGGTGATGACGCACCAGCATGAAAGCGGCCCGCGCAGCGCGTCGCGCTTGGCCTGGGAAGAACTGCGTGCCTACATTCGCGGCAAGATGCGGGACAAGCGCCAGGATCCGGGCGACAACCTGCTGACGGATCTGCTCGCGGCGGTCGACCAGGGCAAGGCGACCGAGGAAGAGGCGATCGGCCTGGCGGCGGGCATGCTGGTGGCGGGGCACGAGAGCACCGTCACGCAGATCGAATTCGGCCTGCTGGCCATGTTCCGCCATCCGCAACAGCGCGAACGCCTGGTCGGCGATCTATCCCTGGTGGACAAGGCCGTGGAGGAAATCCTGCGCATGTACCCGCCGGGCGCGGGCTGGGACGGCATCATGCGCTATCCGAGGACCGACGTGACTATCGCGGGCGTGCATGTTCCCGCGGAGAGCAAGGTGCTGGTCGGCCTGCCGGCGACGTCGTTCGATCCGCGCCATTTCAAGGACCCGGAAATCTTCGACATTGGACGTGACGAAAACCCGCACCTGGCGTTCTCCCATGGGCCGCACTACTGCATCGGCGCGGCGCTGGCCAGGCTGGAACTCAAGGTGGTGTTCGGTTCGATCTTCCAGCGCTTTCCCGCGCTGCGCCTGGCCGTGGCGCCCGAAGAACTGAAGTTGCGCAAGGAGATCATCACTGGCGGGTTCGAGGAGTTCCCGGTGCTCTGGTGATGCGCGGACGCCACCGGGAACCGCGATGTTCTCCGAATTCGCCGGCGCGCCTGCCGCGCGCCGGTCAGATCAGCCAGCAACAGGTGACCAATGGATGTACAAGAAACCACGGCAGCATGCCGGGACGCCTTCGCCGAACTGGCGTCGCCAGCGTGCATTCAGGACCCGTATCCATTCATGCGGTGGTTGCGCGAGCACGATCCGGTGCATCGCGCGGCGTCGGGCCTCTTTCTGTTGAGCCGCCACGCCGACATCTACTGGGCGCTCAAGGCCACGGGCGATGCTTTTCGGGGACCGGCGCCGGGCGAACTGGCGCGCTATTTCCCGCGGGCGGCGACCAGCCTGTCACTCAATCTGCTGGCGTCCACGCTAGCCATGAAGGAACCACCGACTCATACGCGTCTGCGCCGGCTGATCTCGCGCGATTTCACCATCGGCCAGATCGACAACCTGAGGCCGACCATCGCTCGCATTGTCGCAGCGCGCCTGGACGGCATGGCGCCCGCGCTGGAGCGCGGGGAGGCGGTGGACCTGCATCAGGAATTCGCGCTGGCCTTGCCCATGCTGGTTTTCGGCGAACTGTTCGGCATGCCCCAGGACGACACGTTCGGGCTCGTCGCCGGCATCAGCGCCATTCTGGAAGGCCTGAGCCCGCACGCCAGCGATCCCCAGCTCGCCGCGGCGGACGCGGCCAGCGCCAGGGTGCAGGCCTACTTCGGCGACCTCATACAGCGCAAGCGCACCGATCCCCGCCACGACATCGTGTCAATGCTGGTCGGCGCACACGACGACGATGCCGACATGCTGTCGGATGCGGAATTGATCAGCATGCTCTGGGGCATGCTGCTGGGCGGCTTCGCCACCACTGCCGCGGCCATCGGCCATGCGGTCCTGGCGATGCTGGCGTATCCCGAACAGCGGCACTGGCTGAAGGGAGATGCCGTGGGGGTGAAGGCATTCGTCGAAGAAGCCCTGCGCTACGACGCGCCCGCCATGTTCAGCTCCATTCCGCGTATCGCCCAGCGCGACATCGAACTGGGCGGCGTGGTGATCCCGAAGAACGCGGACGTGCGCGTGCTGATCGCGGCCGGCAATCGCGACCCGGACGCCTTCGCCGATCCCGACCGCTTCGATCCCGTGCGGTTCTACGGCACCAGTCCTGGCATGTCGATCGACGGGAAGATCATGCTGACCTTCGGCCACGGCATCCACTTCTGCCTGGGTGCGCAACTGGCCCGAGTGCAGTTGGCCGAGAGCCTGCCGCGGATCCAGGCGCGCTTCCCCACGCTGGCATTGGCCGAGCAGCCGACCCGGGAGCCCTCCGCGTTCCTTAGGACGTTCCGCGCGCTGCCGGTGCGGCTGCATGGGCAGGAGGGCTGAGATGCGCGTCCTGGTCGATCAGGATCTGTGCGGAACTACCGGGCAGTGCGTGCTGACGCTGCCGGGCACCTTTCGCCAGCGCGAACCGGACGGCGTGGCCGAAGTGTGCGTGGCGACGGTCCCGCAGGCGCTGCACGCCGCCGTGCGGCTTGCGGCCAACCAGTGCCCGGTCGCCGCCATTCGGGTCATCGAAAGCGACGCTGGCCATGACGAGCGCGCCGGCGCCGACCCTGCGCCTTCTCCGGCGGAGGCCGAGCGGCATGCTGCGAAAGACCAATACAATTCAGGAGACACGATGGGACGGTTTGAAGGCAAGGTGGCCGTGGTGACCGGCGCCGGCGCCGGCATCGGCAAGGCATGCGCTCTCGCCATCGCGCGCGGGGGCGGCAGAGTGGTGGTGGCCGACATTGATGGCTCGGCGGCCATCGCCTGCACCGCGCAGATCGCGGCCGAAGCAGGCCACGCGCTGCCCATAGCCATGGATATCGCCGATGCGCAGGCGGTGGCAGCGCTGTTCGAGACGGCGGAGCGGCACTTCGGTGGGGTCGACCTGCTGGTGAACAATGCGAGCGCCATGCATCTGACCCCGCGCGACCGCGCGATCCTCGACCTGGACCTGGCAGTCTGGGACCAGACCATGGCGACCAATCTGCGCGGCACGCTGCTCTGCTGCCGGCAGGCCATCCCACGGATGATCGCCCGCGGCGGTGGCGCGATCGTCAACATGTCGTCGTGCCAGGGGCTCAGCGGGGACACCGCGCAGACGTCCTACGCCGCGTCGAAGGCGGCGATGAACATGCTCTCGGCTTCGCTCGCCACCCAATACGGTCATGCGCAGATCCGCTGCAACGCCGTTGCGCCGGGTCTCGTCATGACCGAGCGTCTCCTCGCCAAGCTGGACGAGTGCATGCAACGGCATCTGCGCCGTCACCAGCTCCTGCAGCGCGTCGGCCGCCCCGAGGACGTGGCCGCGCTGGTGGCGTTCCTGCTCTCCGACGATGCTGCGTTCATCACCGGTCAGGTCGTGTGCATCGATGGCGGCATGCTGGCGCATGTGCCGACATACGCCGACGGTGGCAACAGCTGCGCCGCGCGCCCTGCCGGCCACACCGAATCGGCGGCGGCGGCGCGCTGCTGATGGACATGCTGCTCAACCCGCTCAACCGTCGGCACCGGCTGCGATGCGACATCCCGGTCATGCCTGGCGCTTTCCCCCTGGTCGGGCATCTTCCCGCCATTGTCTGCGACCTGCCGCGCCTGCTGCAGCGCGCAGAACGGACGCTGGGCAGCCACTTCTGGCTGGATTTCGGCCCTGCCGGACACCTGATGACCTGCGTGCATCCGGATGCGTTCGCACTGCTCCGGCACAAGGACGTGTCCTCGGCGCTGATCGAAGAGATCGCGCCCGAATTGCTTGGCGGAACGTTGGTTGCCCAGGACGGCGGCGCGCACCGGCAGGCGCGCGATGCGATTAAGGCGGCGTTCCTGCCCAAGGGGCTGACCCAGGCCGGCATCGGCGACCTGTTCGCGCCCGTCATCTGGGCGCGGGTGCAGGCGTGGCGCGAGCGCGGCGACATAACCATCCTGCGCGAAACCGGCGACCTGATGCTCAAGCTCATCTTCAGCCTCATGGGAATCCCCGCGCAGGACCTGCCGGGATGGCATCGCAAATACCGGCAACTGCTGCAGTTGATCGTCGCGCCCCCGGTCGACCTGCCCGGACTGCCCTTGCGGCGAGGCCGCGCCGCCCGCGACTGGATCGACGCGCAGTTGCGCCAGTTCGTCCGCGACGCGCGCGCGCATGCCGCGCGCACCGGGTTGATCAACGACATGGTGAGCGCCTTCGACCGCAGCGACGATGCGCTTTCCGATGACGTCCTGGTCGCCAATATCCGCTTGCTGCTGCTTGCCGGTCACGACACCACTGCCTCGACGATGGCCTGGATAGTGATCGAGCTGGCGCGGCAGCCTGTGCTGTGGGACGCCCTGGTCGAGGAGGCGCAACGCGTGGGCGCGGTGCCGACCCGGCACGCGGACCTGGCTGAGTGTCCGGTCGCCGAGGCGCTGTTCCGCGAGACGCTGCGCCTGCATCCGGCGACCACGCTCCTGCCGCGTCGCGTGCTGCAGGAATTGCAACTCGGCCAACGGCGCATTCCCGCGGGCACCCATCTGTGCATCCCGCTGCTGCATTTCTCGACCTCGGCGCTGCTGCACGAGGCGCCTGATCAGTTCCGTCTGGCGCGGTGGCTGCAACGCACGGAGCCGATCCGGCCGGTGGACATGCTGCAGTTCGGTACCGGCCCACACGTCTGCATCGGCTACCACCTGGTATGGCTGGAAATGGTGCAGTTCTGCATCGCCTTGGCGCTGACGATGCACCAGGCCGGGGTGCGGCCGCGGTTGCTGAGCGGCGTCGAAAAAGGCCGGCGGTATTACCCGACCGCACATCCGTCCATGGCAATCCGCATAGGCTTCTCATGAGCTGGCATCGCATGCCCCGTGTGGCGAGGCAGCGGCGCCGGCGAGGCGCGGCATTGCTGCACTCAGCGCACGCGCTCGGTGCGACGCCGGCAACACCGCTGCGGCTTGGCGCTCGCTGTGGCCATCTCGTGTCAGGTACAAGGACATGAAAAACATGCAGACCGGTTCCACGCTACACGACGACCGAACTGGCGTTTCCGTGCTCGGCGGATTGGGCGCGCAGGCGCGCGGCGCATCCGGCAGGCTGCTGCCGGAGATCTGGATGCAGGACGGCGCAAAGCGGGTCGAACAGGCGCTGGCGCGTCTTCTCTGCGCCGAAGACGACGGTGAGACCGAGCTGATGGCGGCGATGCGCTACGCCACCTTGCATGGCGGGAAGCGCACCCGCGCCTTGCTCTGTCTGGCTGCCGGCGCACTGGCCGACACGCCGGCGCACATGCTTGACGACGTCGGCGCCGCCATCGAGATGATGCACGCCTGTACCCTGGTCCACGACGACCTGCCCGCGATGGACGACGACGTGCTTCGCCGCGGCCTTCCGACCGTGCACGTCAAGTTCGGCGAAGCCACTGCGATCCTGGCCGGCGATGCGCTGCAGGCGCACGCCTTCCTGACCCTGGCGAGCCTGGATGCGCCGGGCGACAACCGTATCGCGCTCGTGCGCGAACTGGCGCAGGCCGTGTCCGCCGAGGGTGCCGCAGGCGGGCAGGCCATGGATCTGTCGCTGGTCGGAAAGCACGCCGAGCTGGACAGGATTGTGGCGATGCACCGGATGAAGAGCGGAGCGCTAGTGCGCGCGTCCGTTCGCATGGGCGCGCTATGCTCCATCGCGGAGGATGCCGCGCACGCTGCGCTGTACTGTGCGCTCGATCGGTACACCGCCTGTTTCGGCCTGGCGTTGCAGGTGGTCGATGACATTCTCGACGCGACAGCGGATACCGCGACGCTGGGCAAGACCCCCGGCAAGGACGCGGCGGCGCAGAAGCCGACCTGCGCGTCGATCATGGGGCTGCAGGCAGCGCGCCAGTTCGCGCTGGATTTGTTGCGCGACGCCGGGGAAGCCATCGCCCCGCTGGGGCCGCGTGCGGAACGGTTGGCGCAGATACTGCAGCGGGCCAACGGGTATCTGTTCAAGCACGCGCCATGCGCATGAGCACGCCCGTCCACATGGAGTCGCCCCTGTGCCGCTGCGATCGGCCGGCGGCAGCGGTGCATGCTGCACTGTGCCCGAGTCCGCGGCGATGTGCGCGGCGTCTGCCGATCCTGGTTCTCGTCAATCGTCTGCAGAAGGAACATCCCGCGTGAACGCGCTGTCCGAACAGATCCTTTCCGAATTGCGCCACCTGCTGAGCGAGATGAGCGACGGCGGCAGCGTCGGTCCGTCCGTCTACGACACGGCGCGAGCTCTGCAGTTCCACGGCAACGTCACCGGTCGGCAGGACGCATACGCGTGGCTCATCGCGCAGCAACAGGCCGATGGCGGATGGGGAAGTGCGGACTTCCCGCTGTTCCGCCATGCGCCCACGTGGGCGGCGTTGCTGGCATTGCGGCGTGCCGATCCTGTTCCCGGCGCTGCCGACGCAGTCCAGGCTGCAACCCGGTTCATCGAGCGCCAGCCCGATCCCTACGCGCATGCGGTGCCGGAAGACGCGCCGATCGCCGCGGAGCTGATCCTGCCGCAGCTATCCGGCGAGGCCGCATCCTTGCTGGGCGACGTGGCGTTTCCGCGCCACCCGGCGCTGTTGCCGTTGCGGCAAGCGTGCCTGGTCAAGCTGGGGGCGGTGGGGACGTTGCCGAGCGGCCATCCGTTGCTGCACTCCTGGGAAGCCTGGGGGACGTCGCCGACCACCGCATGCCCGGATGACGACGGCAGCATCGGCATCAGTCCGGCGGCCACCGCCGCGTGGCGTGCGCACGCCGTGACACAGGGGAGCACGCCGCAGGTCGGGCGGGCCGACGCGTATTTGGAGGCGGCATCGCGGGCGACGCGCAGCGGCATCGAAGGTGTCTTTCCCAACGTCTGGCCGATCAATGTATTCGAGCCATGCTGGTCGCTGTACACCCTGCATCTGGCCGGTCTGTTCGCGCATCCCGCGCTGGCCGAGGCGGTGCAAGTGATCGTCGCGCAGCTCGACGCCCGCCTCGGCGTGCGCGGTCTGGGCCCGGCCTTGCACTTCGCGGCCGATGCGGACGATACCGCCGTTGCGATGTGCGTCCTGCGCCTTGCAGGCCGCGACCCGGCGGTCGATGCGTTGCGCCATTTCGAAATCGGCGAGCTGTTCGTCACCTTCCCCGGCGAGCGCAATGCCTCGGTGTCGACCAACATCCATGCCCTGCATGCGTTGCGGATGTTGGGAAAGCCCGCGGCCGGCACCAGCGCCTACGTCGAGGCCAATCGCAACCCGGACGGTCTATGGGACAACGAAAAATGGCACGTTTCGTGGCTGTATCCCACCGCGCATGCGGTCGCTGCGCTGGCGCAAGGCAAGCCCCAGTGGCGCGACGAGCGCGCGCTGGCGGCGCTGCTGCAGGCGCAGCGGGACGACGGCGGCTGGGGCGCCGGTCGCGCGTCCACATTCGAGGAAACTGCCTATGCGCTGTTCGCGTTGCACGTGATGGACGGGAGCGAAGAGCCGACAGGGCGCCGGCGCATCGCGCAGGCGGTGGCGCGTGCGCTGGAGTGGATGCTCGCCCGCCATGCAGCGCATGCATTGCCGCAGACGCCGCTGTGGATCGGCAAGGAACTGTATTGCCCCACCCGGGTGGTGCGCGTGGCCGAACTCGCCGGGTTGTGGCTGGCGCTTCGTTGGGGGCGGCGCGTCCTGGCCGAGGAAGCAGGAGCGGCGCCATGATCCAGACCGAACGCGCGCTGCAGCAGGTGCTGGAGTGGGGGCGTTCCCTGACCGGGTTCGCCCACGAGCATGCCGGGGAAGCGGTCAGGGGCGGCCAGTACATCCTGCAGCGCATTCACCCGAGCCTGCGCGACACCAGCGCCCGCACCGGCCGCGATCCGCAGGACGAAACGCTGATCGTGGCGTTCTATCGCGAACTGGCGCTGCTGTTCTGGCTCGACGATTGCAACGACCTTGGCCTGATCGCGCCGGAGCAGCTCGCTGCGGTGGAGCAGGCGCTGGGGCAGGGCGTGCCGTGCGCGCTCCCCGGATTCGAGGGCTGTGATGTGCTGCGCGCTTCACTCGCCGCGCTCGCCTACGATCGTCGCGACTATGCTCAGCTTCTCGACGATACCCGGTGCTACTGCGCGGCGCTGCGCGCCGGACGCGCGCAGGCGGCAGGGGCGGAACGCTGGTCCTACGCCGAGTACCTGCACAACGGCATCGATTCGATCGCCTACACGAACGTGTTCTGTTGCCTGTCCTTGCTGTGGGGACTGGACATGGCGACCTTGCGCGCGCGTCCGGCGTTTCGCCAGGTCCTGCGGCTCATCTCCGCGATAGGGCGCCTGCAGAACGATCTGCATGGACGCGAAAAGGACAGGTCGGCCGGCGAGGCCGACAACGCGGCGATCCTGCTGCTGCAGCGCTATCCGGCTATGCCTGTGGTGGAGTTCCTCAACGACGAGCTGGCCGGCCATACGCGCATGCTGCACCGGGTGATTGCGGAAGAACGCTTTCCGGCGCCGTGGGGACCGTTGATCGAGGCCATGGCGGCCATCCGCGCGCAGTACTACCAGACCTCGACCAGCCGCTACCGCAGCGACGCTGCGGGGGGAGGCCAGCGTGCGCCGGCCTGAACGCGCGGGAGGCGGCGGCGTGCGCGCGCTGCCGTCGGTCCGATCCGACGCAACGCCGTCGCCCGACGCCACGGATGGAGCGAGCATGAGCGACACCGCCCTGAGCCGGCGCAAGGATGACCATCTGGACATCGTGCTGGATCGGCGAACGGCGTCGGCCACGGTCGCCCCCGGCTGGGAGTACATCCGTTTCGAACACTGCGCATTGCCCGAGTTGGACCTGACGGAGATCGACCTGCGGGCCTCGCTGCTGGGCAAGACCATGCGCGCGCCGCTGCTGATCAGCTCCATGACCGGCGGCATGCCACGCGCCGAGGCCATCAACCGGCATCTGAGCGAGGCAGCGCAAGCCTTGGGGATAGCCATGTGCGTCGGTTCGCAGCGCGTGAGCCTGCAATCCCGCAACTCCCAGGGACTGACGCGCGCGCTGCGCCGCCTGGCCCCAGACATTCCCTTGCTGGCCAATATCGGCGCCGCGCAACTGCGCGAGGCCGAAGGCCTGGACCTGGCGCGCCGGGCGGTGGATGCGCTGGAGGCCGATGGACTCATCGTTCATCTCAATCCGCTGCAGGAAGCGGTACAGCCGGAGGGCGACCGCGACTGGCGCGGCGTCCTGGCGCAGATCGCTCGCGCCGCGCGCAGCGTGGGCGTGCCGATCGTGGCCAAGGAAGTGGGGTCGGGTCTGTCCGCTTCGGTGGCCTGTGCGCTCGTCGACGCGGGCGTGGCGGTGATCGATGTCGCCGGGGCCGGCGGCACCAGTTGGGCCGCGGTGGAGGGCGAGCGCGCCCGCGATGCCGCCGACCGTGCAGTGGCGATGGCGTTCGCCGATTGGGGGATTCCGACCCCGGGCAGCGTGCAGGCGGTACGTCGGGCGCTGCCAACGGTGAAGCTGATCGCGTCGGGCGGGATCCGCGACGGCGTCGACGTGGCCAAGGCCATCCGCCTGGGCGCGGACATCGCCGGGCAGGCGGCCGGCGTGCTGCGTGCGGCGACAGTGTCCACCGAGGCGGTTGTCGCGCATTTCGAGATCGTCATCCGCCAGTTGGCCGTCGCCTGCTTCTGCACCGGCTCGGCTGATCTGGCGGCGTTGCGTCAGGCGCGCTTGTTGCCCTCGGCGCATCTGCCCGCCGGTTGATGCCGGCGTCGCCCGCACGTGGCGGCGGGCGTCTAGAACTGGAGAAGCGAAAAAGTGCATTACGACATCGTCATCATCGGCGGAGCCATCGTCGGCTCCTCGGTTGCCTATTACCTGCGCGAGGAAGGGTTTTCGGGCTCGATTGCACTTGTCGAGCGCGACCCGCAATTTTCCCGCGCCGCGACCACGCTGTCCTGCGCCTCCATCCGCCAGCAATTCTCGATCCCTGAAAACATCCGGCTGTCGCAATTCACGCTGAAACTGTTCCGGCGGCTCAAGGAAGAGTTTGGCGCGGACGCCGATATCGGCTTTCGCGAAGGCGGTTATCTCATCCTTGCTGGCGAAAACGGGCTGCCGATCCTGCGGGCCAACCACGAGGCGCAGATGGCCGAGGGCGCCGACATCGTGCTCGAGGATGCCGAGGCGCTCGTCCGCCGCTTTCCGTGGCTGTCGGTCGAGGGCATCACTGCCGGGGCCTATGGCCGCAGCGGCGAAGGCTGGTTCGACGCGCATGCGATGCTGATGCTGTTCCGCAAGGCACTGCGAAGCAAGAACATCGATTTCATCACAGCGTCGGTGACCGGTATCGAGCGGCAGGGGAAGCGCGTCGCCGGTGTGACCCTCGACAATGGCGAGCGGCTCGAGGTCGGCACCGTCGTTAACGCCGCCGGGCCGAATGCCGGCAAGGTGGCAGCAATGGCCGGGCTGGCGCTGCCGGTGGAGCCGCGCAAGCGCAATGTCTTCGTCTTCGAGGCGCGCGAAAAATATGACGACATGCCGCTGCTGGTCGACCCGAGCGGCATCTATGTCCGGCCGGAGGGCTCGGTCTACATCACCGGCGGCGCCGAGCCGGAAGAGGGCGAAGGACCGGCCGACCCCGCCGACTTCGACCCCGACTGGCCGCTGTTCGAAGAGGTGATCTGGCCGGTGCTGGCGACCCGCATTCCGGCCTTCGAGGCGATCAAGCCGACGCGCGCCTGGGTCGGCCATTACGACTACAACACGCTCGACCAGAACGCGGTGATCGGCCCGCATCCCGAGGTCGGCAATTTCCTCTTCGCCAACGGTTTTTCCGGCCACGGCTTGCAGCAGGCGCCGGCGGTCGGCAAGGCGCTGGCCGAACTGATCGTGCATGGCGGCTATCGCACGGTGGATTGCTCGGCGTTCGGGTACAGCCGGATCGCCGACGGGCGGCCGTTTCGGGAACTGAATGTGATTTGAGCAGGAAGGGCGGGTGCGCCGCGACCGTCCTTTTGATGCTGGAGGGACAGAGGGGCGCGAAGGAACGCGACAGGCGGTCGATGGCCCAAAGCTGGCGAAAACAGCCGGCCAGGGCCTGCCGCGAACGGAATGATTTTGTGATGATCGTGGCGCTCGATCCGCCGCATTTCAGGACGATCAGCGACTTCCCCAAGCGGCATTTGAAGGCGCTCGAGGCGCTGTTCGTGCAGGTTCTGAAGCTGTGTGAGACGGCAGGATTGGTCAAACTCGGCCATGTCGCGCTGGATGGCAAGAAGATCAAGGCGAACGCGTCGAAACACAAGGCGATGAGTTATGAGCGCATGAAGAAGCGCGAGCTGGAATTGAAAGCCGAGGTCGCTCGCATGCTGACGGCGGCCGAGGCCGCGGATGCCGAGGAGGACGTGACTTTCGGCAAGGACAAGCGCGGCGACGAGATGCCGGATTGGGCCGGCGACAAGCAGAACCGGCTGGCCAAGATCCAGCAGGTGTCGCTGGAAGCCGAGGCCAAGCTGGCGGCGCAAGAAGAGCGCCGGACCGAGGCCGAAAAAGAAGAGCAGCGCCAGGCCGCAGGCCGCAAGAAGCCGGGCAAACCGGCGGCAGCGCCATCAGAGGAGCCCGGTGGCCATAGCAGCTGGTCTCGGAGGAACGCCGTTCGCTGTGCGGCGCTAAAGCCTGAGAGATCCGCCAAGAAGGATTGATCTCTTTGCATATCATTATCTTCATATATGATACGCGAACAGATCATAAAAGTTTTGACTTGCTCGCTGGATGAGGTACCTTTGCGTATCATCGCGCATTGGAATGGATCGTATAGGTCTCATGATCGACTCTGAGTCGGAAATTCTGCGCGAAATCGGTGGGCTTTTCAGGCAGGCGAGGCTGGCCGCTGCCATGACGCAGGAGCAGGTCGCTGACTTGGCGGGTATATCCCGTCCCCGCTATCGCGACATCGAAAAGGGAGCCGCAGCGGCGCGTGCGACGACGCTCGTGAATATCGCTCGCGCGCTCGGTCTGGAAATGATGCTGGTTCCGCAAGTCATGGTGCCGGCTGTCCAGGCTCTATTGCGTCCGCATGATGATGACGATCGACCCGCCTTTGTTTCTCAACCTGACGATGACGATCATGGCTCCAGTCTTTCGCGCACCTAAGACGATCCCGTCGCTGGACGTGCTCTTGAACGCACTGAAGATCGGCACAATCGTTAGGACGCCGGGCGATTTCAATGCATTCAACTTCGATGAGGCCTACCGCGCGACGGGCGGCTTTCCGGTTTTCAGCCTGTCGTTCCGGGCAGCGACGGGAGGATTGCGGAAAGATCCGAAGCCTCTGGCGGGCGCCTTGCCCGCTTTCTTCGCGAACCTCCTGCCGGAGGAGAAATTGCGCGAGGCGATGGAAAAGCACCACGAAGGCAATGTGCGGCCAGGCAATGATTTCGATCTTTTAACGGCGCTGGGCGCCGATCTGCCGGGAGCCGTACGGGCGTTGCCCAGTGAGGGCGCGATAGCGGTATCGCAGGATGCTTCAAAGGATAAGCCCAAGGCACGGTTCTCACTTGCCGGCGTGCAGATGAAGCTGTCGGTCATGAAGAACACTGGAAAAGGCGGCGGCCTTACCTTGCCGATGGACGACGAGCAGGGCCGGCACATCGCCAAGTTCCCTTCGACGGCGTATCCGGGCGTTTCCGAAAATGAATTCGCCACCCTAGCGCTGGCCGCAGCGATCGGCATGGAGGTGCCTGAACGCGAACTTGTCGAGAAGTCCGATTTCGAGAATATTCCCGAAGAATTCAACACGCTGTCAGAGGGCAAGGTCCTTCTCGTCAAACGCTTCGATCGCGGCGCTGAGGGCAAGAGGATTCACATCGAGGATTTCGCTCAGGTCTTCGGCGTCTATCCCTCGCGCAAATATCAGGGCGCCGCTTATCACGACATAGCCTCGGCCCTTGGCGCGGCCGTCTCGCCTACGGCGGCTCTCGAATTCGTCCGCCGCCTGGCACTGACCGTCATCACCGGCAATGGCGACATGCACCTGAAGAACTGGTCGTTGATCTATCCCGGAAACGGCGACAAGCCGGCGCTTGCACCAATCTACGACGTTCTGTCGACCGTGCCATATATTCCCGCCGACGCCACGGCCCTTTCGCTTGGAGGGGAGCGCTCGTTCAAGGCGCTAGCAGCACCGCGATGGAAAGCATTTGCGAACCGTGCAAGGCTTCCGGAGCCGGCAGTCCTGAAGGCAGTGGTCGAGACCGTCGAACTCGTCAACGAGCACTGGTGGCATCTGCCTGAGCGCGACGTTGTCGCAGCGAAAGTGCTCGAGCGGATCGACGAACATGTGAAGGCGATGACGCCGATACTGAACTCCTGCGCCGATGAATGAGCCGAGTCCCCTTGGTTTGGTGATATGGCGGAATTATCCGCCCGCGGCCCCGCATGGATGGCCGGGGATCGATGGTATGCCAGCGTGGCGCGCAAGATTCCGCGCAGTGTCGATGAGGACACGCGAGAACCAAGCACGTCAGCTCGCCGGAACAGAAGAGTTCGCAGCATCCCGCAATTAACGCTAGAGGGTCGAGATGCTGTTCGCCCACCTCAACACAACGATGCGGTTCGAACGAATGCGGTGACTGAGGATCGCGATCCGACGCTTTGTGTCGCCATTGTCGGGTCCGCTACACGGCTTGTTCCGACGATCCTTTCTTTGGCCTCGAGCTAAATCCCTGAAAAGCAACCATGAAATTATTCTTCGGTTCGATCAGCCAAATTGGCACGAGTCTTGAGATCCTTGGGTGCGAGGCGGCGACAGCTGCCCGACCGGCATTCATGTCGCGGCAGCCGCGATGAATGGAACGAAGGAAGGAAAGCTACATGTCAGGTTTGCGTCAGATCGCCTTTTACGGCAAGGGCGGCATCGGCAAGTCCACCACCTCCCAAAATACGCTCGCCGCCCTTGTCGACCTCGGGCAGAGAATCCTCATCGTCGGCTGCGACCCCAAAGCCGACTCCACCCGCCTGATCCTGAACGCGAAGGCGCAGGATACGGTCCTGCACCTCGCGGCAGAGGAAGGTTCGGTGGAAGACCTGGAACTCGCGGACGTGCTCAAGGTCGGCTACAAAGGCATCAAATGCGTGGAGTCGGGCGGCCCTGAGCCGGGTGTCGGCTGCGCCGGCCGCGGCGTGATCACCTCGATCAACTTCCTCGAGGAGAACGGTGCCTACGACGATGTCGACTACGTCTCCTACGACGTGCTCGGGGATGTGGTGTGCGGCGGTTTCGCGATGCCGATCCGCGAGAACAAGGCCCAGGAAATCTATATCGTCATGTCCGGCGAGATGATGGCGCTCTATGCCGCCAACAACATCGCCAAGGGCATCCTGAAATACGCCCATTCGGGTGGCGTGCGGCTCGGCGGCCTGATCTGCAACGAGCGCCAAACCGACCGCGAGCTCGACCTCGCCGAAGCGCTGGCCTCCAGGCTCAATTCCAAGCTCATCCACTTCGTGCCGCGCGACAATATCGTCCAGCACGCCGAGCTCAGGAAGATGTCTGTGATCCAGTATGCGCCGGACTCCAAGCAGGCCGGGGAATACAGGGCGCTGGCCGAGAAGATCCATGCCAATTCGGGCCAGGGCACCATCCCGACCCCGATCACCATGGAGGAGCTCGAGGACATGCTGCTCGACTTCGGCATCATGAAGACGGACGAGCAGATGCTTGCCGAGCTTCAGGTCAAGGAAGCGGCCAAGGCCGCCGCACAGTAGCGACCGCTGCCGACATGAGGGCGCGGCCTTGACCTGGTGCGCCTTACAACGGCGCCTCGTTGATGAGGCGTCACCCTGAACCTTGAAAGGGGTCCCATGAGCCTGGAATACGAGAATGACGGTGCCCTCCATGCGAAGCTTATCGAGGAAGTGCTGTCGCAATATCCTGACAAGTCGGCGAAGCGCCGCAGAAAGCACCTCAGCGTCGCAAAGAGCGGCGACGAGGCTCGCGAGGAAAGCGAGGTCCTTTCCGAATGCGAGGTCAAATCGAACATCAAGTCCATCCCCGGCGTGATGACGATTCGTGGCTGCGCCTATGCCGGCTCGAAAGGCGTGGTGTGGGGTCCAGTCAAGGATATGGTCCATATCTCGCACGGCCCGGTCGGCTGCGGGCAATATTCCTGGTCGCAACGCCGCAACTATTACGTCGGCACGACCGGCATCGACACGTTCGTCACGATGCAGTTCACCTCCGATTTCCAGGAGAAGGACATTGTTTTTGGTGGCGACAAGAAGCTGGAACGGATCATCGACGAGATCGAGGAACTGTTTCCGCTGAACAAGGGCATGACTGTGCAATCCGAATGCCCGATCGGCCTGATTGGCGACGACACCGAAGCTGTGTCCCGCAACAAGGCCAAGGAGCACGAAAAGACGATCGTGCCGGTGCGCTGCGAGGGCTTCCGCGGCGTATCGCAATCCCTCGGCCACCACATCGCCAACGATGCGATCCGCGACTGGGTCTTCGAGAAGAAGGACATTGAGTTCGAGGCCGGCCCGTACGATGTCAATGTGATCGGCGACTATAATATCGGCGGCGACGCCTGGGCTTCGCGCATCCTGCTCGAGGAGATGGGCCTGCGCGTGGTCGGCAACTGGTCGGGCGACGCTACGCTGGCCGAAATAGAGCGCGCGCCGAAGGCCAAGCTCAATCTCATCCATTGCTACAGGTCGATGAACTACATCTGCCGGCACATGGAGGAAAAGTATGGCATCGACTGGATGGAGTATAATTTCTTCGGCCCCTCCCAGACCGAAGCCTCTCTGCGCAAGATAGCCAAGCATTTCGGGCCGGAAATCGAGGCCAAGGCCGAGGCGGTCATCGCCAAATACCGGCCGCTGGTCGATGCGGTCATCGCCAAATACCGGCCGCGCCTCGAAGGCAGGACGGTGATGCTCTATGTCGGCGGGCTGCGCCCCCGTCACGTCGTCACGGCATATGAGGACCTGGGCATGGTGATCGTCGGCACTGGCTATGAATTTGGCCATAACGACGACTATCAGCGTACCGGCCACTACGTGAAGAAGGGCACGCTGATCTATGACGACGTGACTGGTTACGAGCTGGAGAAGTTCATCGAGGGGATCCGTCCTGATCTCGTTGGCTCCGGCATCAAAGAAAAGTACCCGGTCCAGAAGATGGGCATACCGTTCCGTCAAATGCATTCCTGGGATTATTCCGGCCCGTATCACGGCTACGACGGCTTCGCCATCTTCGCCCGCGACATGGATCTGGCCATCAACAACCCGGTCTGGAACCTCTACGACGCCCCCTGGAAGAAAAAAGCCGAGCCGTCGGCGGCGATCGCAGCCGAATGAAACCTGGCCTCCCGGAAGGCGGGAGGCCGTTGAACGCCTGTGGCCCTTTGTCCGCGGGAGACCTGAAACGTTTCGACGTCCCTGTGCCGCCGTATGGCGGGCCAGATGGAGAAGAGGTAACCACCCATGCCGCAGTCGGCTGAAAAAGTTCTCGACCACGCGCCCCTGTTCCGCGAGCCGGAATACAGGCAGATGCTCGCCGAGAAGAGGCTGAATTTCGAATGTCCGCACCCGGACCAGGTCGTTACCGACCAACGCGAATTCACCAAGACGTGGGAATACCGCGAAAAGAACCTCGCTCGCGAAGCGCTTGTCGTGAACCCCGCCAAGGCCTGCCAGCCGCTTGGCGCGGTGTTCGCGGCCGCAGGGTTCGAGCGAACCATGTCCTTCGTCCACGGTAGCCAGGGCTGCGTGGCCTATTACCGCTCGCACCTGTCGCGCCATTTCAAGGAGCCTGCTTCGGCAGTTTCCTCCTCGATGACCGAGGACGCGGCAGTGTTCGGTGGTCTGAAGAACATGGTCGACGGGCTCGCCAACACGTACCAACTCTATGACCCGAAGATGATCGCCGTCTCGACCACTTGTATGGCGGAGGTCATTGGCGACGACCTGCACAGCTTCATCGAGAACGCCAAGGACCAAGGCTCGGTCCCGCGCGACTTCGACGTGCCCTTCGCCCACACGCCGGCCTTCGTCGGCAGCCATGTCGACGGCTATGACGTTACGGTCAAGGGCATTTTGGAGCATTTCTGGAAAGGCGAGGAGCGCACGGAAGCCGAGGGAACGATCAACATCATTCCGGGTTTCGACGGCTTTTGCGTGGGCAACAACCGGGAACTCAAGCGCCTGCTCGATCTGATAGGCGTGTCCTATACCTTAATCCAAGACGCCTCTGACCAGTTCGACACGCCGTCGGACGGCGAATACCGCATGTACGACGGCGGCACCAAGATCGAAGACGTGAGGAAGGCGCTCAACGCCGAGGCGACATTTTCGCTACAACATTACAACACCCGAAAAACACTGGAGTATTGCGAGGGGGTAGGGCAGGCGACTGCCTCGTTCCATTACCCGCTCGGAGTCCAAGCAACCGACGACTTCCTGATGGAGGTCTCCGCGATTTCCGGCAAGCAAATCCCCGAGGCAATCCGCCTGGAGCGCGGCCGACTTGTTGACGCCATGGCGGACAGCCAATCCTGGCTGCACGGTAAGAAATATGCCATCTACGGTGATCCGGACTTTGTCTACGCCATGGCCCGCTTCACCATGGAGACGGGCGGCGAGCCGACCCATTGCCTCGCCACCAACGGCACCTCGGCATGGGAAGCGGAGTTGAAGGAACTGCTTGCATCATCGCCCTTCGGCAAGGATGCTCAAGTCTGGGCTGGCAAGGACCTCTGGGCGATGCGCTCGCTGCTCTTCACCGAGCCGGTGGACCTGCTGATCGGCAACTCCTATGGCAAGTATCTGGAGCGCGACACCGGCACGCCGCTGATCCGGCTGACGTTTCCGATCTTCGACCGCCACCATCACCATCGGTTTGCGCTTATGGGCTACCAAGGCGGGTTGCGCGTCCTGACGACGATCCTCGACAAGATCTTCGACAAGCTCGATCGCGAGACAAGCGAGACGGGCGTGACGGACTATTCGTATGACCTCACCCGCTAAGCGTGACGGTCGGCTTTGGCCGGTCGTCTTCCCGAGGGACTTTGGAGACCGACGCAATGTCCTTGCTCAGAGCCAAAATCCAGGATGTCTTCAACGAGCCTGCCTGCGAGGAGAACCGCGGCAAGGATGCCAAGGCGCGCAAAAAGGGCTGTTCGAAGCCACTAACCCCCGGGGCGGCGGCCGGCGGCTGTGCCTTTGATGGCGCCAAGATCGTGCTCCAGCCGATCACCGACGTCGCGCACCTGATCCATGCGCCGCTCGCCTGCGAGGGCAATTCCTGGGACAACCGCGGTGCGGCTTCGTCCGGGCCAACGCTGTGGCGCACGAGCTTCACGACCGACCTCACCGAACTCGACGTGGTGATGGGGCAGGGCGAGCGGAAGCTTTTCAAAGCGATCCGCGAGATCAAGGAAGCGTATGGGCCGCCGGCGATCTTCGTCTATCCGACCTGTGTTACCGCGCTGATCGGCGACGACATCGAGGCCGTCTGCAAGCGGGCGGCGGAAAAGTTCGGCCTGCCGGTGGTGCCGGTCAATGCGCCGGGCTTCGTCGGCTCCAAGAATCTCGGCAACAAGCTTGCCGGCGAGGCGTTGCTCGAGCATGTCATCGGCACGGTAGAACCGGACGACGCCGGGCCCTATGACATCAACATTCTTGGCGAATTCAACCTCTCGGGCGAATTCTGGCTGGTGAAGCCGCTCCTTGATCGGCTGGGCATCCGGGTGCGCGCCTGCATTCCGGGCGACGCGCGTTATTTCGACATTGCCTGCGCGCACCGCGCCCGGGCGGCTATGATGGTGTGCTCGACCGCACTCATCAATCTCGCCCGCAAGATGGAGGATCGCTGGGACATCCCGTTTTTTGAGGGCTCCTTCTACGGCATCACCGACACCTCGGAAGCGCTCCGGAATATTGCTCAGCTGCTCGTGAAGAAGGGTGCCGATCCGGAGATCCTCGGCCGCACCGAGGCATTGATTGCAGATGAGGAGGCGATCGCATGGAAGAAGCTCGCGGCCTACCGGCCGAGGCTCGAAGGCAAGCGCGTGCTGCTCAACACCGGCGGTGTGAAGTCCTGGTCGGTCGTCCATGCGCTGATGGAGATCGGCATCGAGATCGTCGGCACCTCTGTCAAGAAGTCGACCGTCGAAGACAAGGAGCGCATTAAGCAGATCCTCAAGGACGACAACCACATGTTCGAGCAGATGACGCCGCGCGAGCTTTACGCCATGCTCTCAGAACACAAGGCCGATATCATGCTGTCGGGCGGGCGCACGCAGTTCATCGCGCTGAAGGCCAAGACACCCTGGCTCGATATCAACCAGGAGCGCCAACACCCTTACGCCGGCTATGACGGCATGGTGGAACTCGTACGCCAGATCGACCTCGCCATTTATAACCCGATCTGGCGCCAGGTGCGGGAGCCGGCACCATGGGACTGCCAGCCTGCGGTGAGGGAGCAACTGCCGCGCACGAAAAGCGAGGCCGTGACCTTGCATGCTGTCCAGGAACTCGCCGGCACGACGGCCGACGATTTCGGCGAGTGTTGAGGAAAGCCGATGGTCCGCATCCTTCCCCAGACCAAAGCGGCGGCGGTCAATCCGCTGAAGTCATCGCAGCCGCTGGGTGCCGCCTTGGCCTTTCTTGGCGTCGACGGCGCGATGCCGTTGTTCCACGGCAGCCAGGGGTGCACCAGCTTTGCGCTCGTGCTGTTCGTGCGGCATTTCAAGGAAGCCATCCCCTTGCAGACCACGGCGATGGACGAGGTGGCGACGATCCTTGGCGGGGCAGACCATCTGGAAGAGGCGATCCTCAACCTCAAGGCCCGCACAAAGCCAACGCTGATCGGGGTCTGCACGACGGCGCTGGTGGAAACCCGGGGCGAAGACTGCGCAGGAGATATCGCCAATATCAGGCTGAAGCGCACGGAAGAACTCGCAGGTACGGAGGTCGTGCTGGCCAACACACCGGATTTCGATGGCGCGATCGAAGAGGGCTGGGCCAAGGCTGTCACAGCGATGATCGAAAGGATTGCGCGGCCCGGCGAGCAGACGCGGCAGTCGAAGAAGATCGTGATCCTGCCTGGCTGGAACCTCACTGTGGCTGATATCGAGCATTTGCGTGAGATGGTTGAAAGCTTTGGACTGAAGCCCGTGATTCTGCCGGACGTCTCCGGCTCGCTCGACGGTACGGTGGCCAACCGCTGGGTCACCACCACCTATGGCGGCACCAGTGTCGAGGATATCCGCGAGCTTGGCACGGCCGAGCAATGCATCGTCATCGGTGAGCATATGCGCCGCCCGGCCGAGCTGCTGCAGAGGTTGACCGGCGTGCCATACGTGCTGTTCCGGTCGCTGACTGGATTGAAGGATGCCGACCGGTTCGTCTCGCTGCTGTCCGCGGTTTCGGGCGCGCGCGCGCCGGCTGGGGTACGCCGTCGCCGGGCGCAGTTGCAGGACGCGTTGCTCGACGGACATTTCCACTTTGGAGGCAAGAAAATTGCGATCGCTGCTGAACCAGACCAACTCTACCAACTCGCGAGCTTCTTCATCGGCATGGGCTCCGAAATCGCGGCGGCGGTCACCACGACCGACATGTCGAAAATTTTGGAGGAAGTACCGGCGCAGTCGGTTCAGATCGGCGATCTCGGCGATTTGGAAGCTCTTGGCGCCGGCGCTGATCTTCTCGTCACCCATTCCCATGGCCGCCAGGCGGCGCAGCGCCTCGGCATTCCGCTCATGCGGGTCGGCTTCCCGATCTTCGACCGGCTCGGCAGCCAGCACAAGCTCACAATCCTCTATCAGGGGACCCGCGACCTGATCTTCGAGGTTGCCAATATCTTTGAAGCTAACCGGCACGCGCCGACGCCTGAGGCGCTTGATCCACTCCGTAAGCGAGAAATGCCAGATGAGCTCCGTTCGTCGCCTCTCGCTCGTCACTGACGAGGTTCATGCGCCGACGCCGGAACGCCAACCCGGCGCATTGCGCGTAGCGATCGCCACGCAGGACATGAAGACCCTCAACGCCCATTTCGGGTCGGCCAGGCGCTTTGCTGTCTACGACGTGTCGCGCGAGGAGTGGAATCTCGTCGAGGCCGTGGCCTTCGATGATGTTTCCGACGAGAGCGGGAAGCAACGAACTGAGGGCGATGACCGCATCACCCCGAAGGTGGAGGCGCTGAAGGGATGTCATCTCCTGTTTTGTCTGGCGATCGGCGGACCTTCGGCAGCCAAGGTTATTTCGGCAAAAATTCATCCGATCAAAGTGCCGCAGCCCCAAACCATCCAAGAGGTGCTGTTGCGCACGCAGATGATGCTCAGGACGTGTCCTCCCCCTTGGCTGCGCAAGGTGCTGGCGCAGGCAGGTGTCTCCGTACAGAAACCGTCCTTCGAGGACGAGGACTGAAATGAGGAGTGGGCGAAATGTCTGACGCCGTGGTTAGCCCTGCTGTCGCCGAACACGAGGCGGCCCTTGCCACCCCGTTCGTCAAATGTCTTGTGCGGCTGGTCCGGGCTCATGATTCCCACGGGTCCTGGGAAGGCAAATCGGACGCCGAGCTGCTGGGCGACTTCATCGTCACCAGGGAACAGCGCCGTGCGATCCCGATCATCGGCGATCCCGATCCGGACGTGCTGTGGAGGCTCGAGATGTTTTACACCGCCGTCGGGCTTGCGATCGAGGAGCGCTCCGGCCTGATGGCATCGCCGATGATGGAGATGAGCCATGAGGGCTTTGGGCGCGTGCTTCTCACGGCCGGGCGGTTGGTCGTTCTGTCGAAGACCCTGCGCGACGTCCACCGGTTCGGCTTCGAGACGTTCTGGAAACTCGCCGCGGCCGGTACCAAACTGGCCGGCGATGCGACCGCAGCCATTGAGGCTCATCCCGAGGTGGCCCGGGCGTGATGGAACCGATTTTGGAGCCAAGGGATCATGTCAGGCCTTGAGGACATCCCATGGCCAGCCCACTCAACCGACGCGGTCGATGCCGATTTGGTTCTTGGGGGAGCGCTGATGAAGCCACTGGTCCTGATCTGTTCGCAAGATGCTGAGTTGTATCTGTTCCTCAGCCACATTCTGGGAGTGGACGGCTTTACGAGTGAGCCGGCAGGCGGGGTGAAGGAAGCACTTGCATTGGCCGATCAACGGGAGCTCCAGGCGGTAGTGCTGGACTGCGGGCCAGCAAGCGCGACAGGCTCTACAATCTGCGCCCGGCTCAAGGGGGAGCCCCGGACCGGCCGCCTGCCCGTCATTGCGTTGATCGCGCCCGGCGCCGAGAACCAGCACCTCGATCTCTTGAAGGCAGGTATTGACGAGAGCTTTGTGCGGCCCTTCGCGCCGGCCAAGCTGCTTGACTGTCTACGCACGAAGCTGGCGCTGCCACAGCCGGGTTCAAACGGGATAAAAAACGGCAGCTGGCTCTGTTGCGGCAGCCTTGAGATGAAGCTCGATGCTCACCGGGTTCGAGGTAATGGCCACGACATCCATCTCGGACCTCTCGAATTCAACCTGCTGCGGCAATTTCTTGAGGCTCCCGGCAAGGTCTTCAGCCGAGACGAGCTGATCGACGCGGCCTGGCCGGACAATATCCATATTGGTGAACGCACTGTCGACGTCCATATCAGCCGGATCAGAAAGGCGCTGAAGGCGGCCTCGCCAGGTAGCGTCATTCGTACTGTCAGGTCTGCCGGCTACTCGCTCGAGAAGCCGGACGACTGAATAGCGAACGGATGGTGTGCCACTCTCCAGCTTCGTTGGAAGGCAAGTCTTGCGGCTTCGAAACGCGCTACGGGCGCGACATACTCAGAGGGAGCAGTCAGATGGCCTTCAAAAGCCTGCTCAGTGTGGCGGGAGCTGACCACTCCGATCGGGACGTCAGGACAGCTGCAAACTTGTGCGCCGAGGTCGGCGCACATTTGTCCGTCCTGATTTTGTCGCCTCCGCCTCTCATTATGTCGGCTCCGCCGCTAAGCGATGGCATCTCCGAGTGGCCTACACAACGCGCGCACGCCATTGCCGCACTGGAAAAACGGTACAGCCAAATCGAGAGATTTTCACAGGACATGGCCAGACTGGAAACGACATCCAGGGAAATTCACAAACTGCTGAGAGCCACGTGGCGGTGCTATGATGTCGATATTGCCAACTGGGATCAGGCCAGCATCGGTGACGCGGTGCGACAGCGGGCGCTCTGCAACGACCTGACAATCGTCGGCCCCGCACTTCTCAACGACATTAACGTCGGTCCCCTTGTTATCAACGGCAGCCTGTTCGACACCGGAAAGCCGGTGCTTGTCGTGCCGGAGGGCGCTGAGGCGACTCTGTCGCCACGGCGCGTGCTGGTCGGCTGGGATTCGCGAGTCGAGGCGTCCCGTTCGGTTCGGGAAGCGCTGGATCTGCTAGCCGGTGCTGAGGAAGTTCGCGTTGTGCTAGTCGATCCGGAGGCGACCTGCACTGGACATGGTACGGAGGCGGGAACCGATATCGCTGCCTATCTCACTCGGCACGGTGCTCGGGTGTCGGTTGACCGGCTGGCGAGCGCCGGCAAACCAGTGGCCACGGTGCTCGCGCAGCACGCAATCGACACGTCTGCCGAGATGATAGTGATGGGCGCTTATGGCAGCCGACGGCTGCGCGAGCGGCTCTTCGGTGGCGTAACGAGATGGATAGTGGGGAAGCCGCCATTGCCGCTGTTTTTGGCTCGCTGACGGGTTTTGAAGCAGCACCGATGCTGTTCGAAGCTCTACTTCCCTGGGTCACCTATCCTGATGCCAAGTCGGAGAAAGGTGGCCGCAACGCGCAGGTTTCGCGAAGCTCCTCGAGCAATTGCAAGCGCCGTCGCGAAGAACATTCCCCGGACGCCTCTAACGCGCGCTCGGGGTCTGCTCGCCGAGACAATCCGTAACGCGCAGACCAACGGCCGGGCAGAGGCCCAGGCGTCCTCAATGCGCTCAAAACACCGATACTCGGGTCGGCGTCAGGTCGAGAAAGAGAGTCGTTTCAGCGCGGCAGGCCGCGTTCGGACCGTAGCCGCATCGTATTGGCGTTATCACGATTTCCCTCACCACTGGCCGGGAGCTGAACACCGCAACGACCGTGCAGCGGCCAAGGCACCCATCTTCGAGTCGGACGGTCGGGCTCTTGCCGGCCTCGGCGCGAACGATGGCATCAATCACGTTGTCATCGCCTGGGATGGTAGCCGGGTCAGCGGCGAGGGCGGCCGCATCTTCAGCGTTTTTAGTCTGCCCGGCCCACCGCGTGGCGACCGAGCGGCCTTGAGGCTGGTCAAATTCTGACAACGCTCACAATCGCACCAGGCGGTACCTACAGCGCCTGAGCACAGCGGGCACAGAAGATAAACACAAAACAGGCATCCCGGAGAGTTTACCAGCCGGCACATGCCGGCACTCGGCCTGGCGTTTTTTTCGCCACGATCATCATCGTCGAGCTGACCATGGCGGTATTGGCGAGCCGAAGCTGGACCGGCTTCGTCGAGAAAAATTCCCATGTCGCGAGGCAGGAATTCAATCGCAAGGCCGGCGACGGGGCACAGGCCGCGCTCGGATGGAGCAGCCCTTTGCAACCGCAAATGGCGAGATCCGCTACCGCCTGAGGGACCGGAACGGCAAGACGCTCAAGCCGGTGGCGTGAAGCGGACGATGATGACGGGCCTGGCGGCAGCCAACGCAGCCATGATGTCCATCTGCTCGGTCCCTCAGCCCGAATACATGTGGAGTCGTCCGGGCCACGCTTTCGTGCCGGCCCGAAGCGCCAGATGCGTGTCCAAAACCGGACAGCGGCAGAAAACATGTCGGCTTCAATACAACCGGCCATCTTGGCATTTGGAGGCTTTTGAACCCGAAATCATGGGGTTACTGCGCGTTGAGCGCGCTGGCACGGCCTTTGCGAATTGAGAGATGCGGCAACACTGAGTGAAAGCTGACTGCACGCAAACGCGCGACACACGCGATGCTCTTCTTTCCCTGCCCGTGCGCCCTCTCTAAGAGGGAAACAAGCTCGCGCATAAAGTCGCGCAACCTGTGCCAAGAGCTTTGGAGAGCAACATGGTATTGCAGATGGAGTCACCGGCTCCTTCGGTCAAAGTGGAGAATTGGCGGCGTGGCGAGCCCCTCCCGGATCGCCAGAAGCGAATCCATGGCGCGTGAACAAGCGTTGAAGAAGCCGATCGATGACAGATTCTGGGCGGCGGTGAAGTTGGAAGATTGGAAGACGGCGCTCTGGGCGATCGAAGAGGGCATCGCCTTGATGCCGGACGACATCAATTTTCGCCTGGCTCATGCGCATCTGTTGCTTCACAAAATTCAAGACATGTGGACCGGCTTGCCCGTGATGCGCCAATTGGTTCGCGACGCGATCGACAAAAACTCCGAGGACTGGATGGTTTCGGCGCTAGACCAACTTTTCCGCCCGGCTAATGACCATTCGCGCCTTCCCCCTGCCGAGCGCTTCGCGATGGGCAGGGAACTGTCCGAACACATTCTGGCACTGAATCCCCCGCAAGGCGACAGCCCTAAGTACCGGTCTTATCCGGCCGTCGCCCGGTACTATCACGATAACGGCAACAACGATCGCGCGATCGAGTTGGTCGAATTAACACTGAAGTCGCTGGACGGTCCGGAGCCTATCCCGGACGAACTGAAAGAGCACCTTCTACCGGATTTGCTGCAGGCCCTGGCCAACTACAGAGGCGGCAAGGTTTGTTACGGCGCTCTCTGTGCGGCTCCGCAAAACAAGCTTCCCGGAGGTGCCAAAGCGCGGCCGGGCGAGAAGAATACTTAAGAAGGGGGGGTCGGAATGTTTACTGGCCGGTCCATCCATTTCCCCGGCGTGGCCGCAAGCAGGCCCCATCCAGCACAGGGCGGATCGTTTGCAGCAGGTTCGAGGTTCGTATCTTGCGATGAGCTCCGGCCGCATCGCGGCGGAAGTGATGTTCGACGCGAATTCTGGCCGTGGTGGAAGACCTCGCAGTCGAGGACGCGTCCAAGGTCGGCCACAGGAACGTCAATTGGGTGGAATCGGCCGCTCCGAGCCGGGCGTCGGCTGCGCAAGTGTGCCCGAAGTACGCGTCCCAGAAAACAGAAATCGTCCATCGAGGACGAGGACTGAAATTGAGGAGAAGGCGAAATGTCTGATGCCGCGGTTAGCCCTGCTGTAACGAGGACGAGGCGGCCCTCGCCACCCCGTTCGTCAAATGCCTCGTGCGGCTGATCCGTGCCCAGGACTCCTACGGCTCGTGGGAAAGCAAATCGGACGCCGAACTGCTGGTCGACTTCATCGTCACCAGAAAACAGCGCCGTGCGATGCCTGTCATCGGCGATCCCGAGCCGGACGTGCTGTGGAGGCTCGACATGTTCTACACCGCCGTCGCGCTCGCGATCGAGGAGCGCTCCGGCCTGATGACATCGCCAATGACAAAGATGAAGCCCATGGGGGCTTCTGACGATTGCTTTTCACGGCCGGGCGGTTGGTCGCTCTGTCGAGACGTCCACCGGTTCGGCTTCGAGACGTTCAGGAAGCGCGGAGGCCGGTGCGAAACTGGTCGACGATGCGACTGCAGCCATCGAAGCCTATCCCGACGTGGCGCCGGCGTGATGAAACCGATTTCGAGGAAGGGTTTATGTCAAAGCTAGATGAGATGGGGAAGAAAGTCCGAAAGCTTCAGCTGCGCGCGGCAATTGCCAAGATGAAATTGCGCGACCTTGCAGAGAATCTCCCGGGAAAATGGACGGAGATAGAGGAAGTTGCCGAGGAAACATCGGCCGTTTTTGCCGAGTTGGATGGTGCCAAGAGAGAGCTCGCTGCAATGAAGAAGTTACGATGACGAGCACATTCACCACCCGCGACGGCTCCGGATGGGTGCCGGAATATCTCACCGCTATAGACGGCACGACCTACATCGGCTGCGGCCGCTGTTTCAAAGTCTGCTCGCGCGAGGTCATGCATCTTTACGGCGTCGATGACTCGGGTGAAATTCTGGGCGTCTGCGACGGCGAAGACGACGATTTCGATGGCGAGCTCAATCGCATGATCATGGTCCTCGACCATGCCGGCCGCTGCGTCGGCTGCGGAGCCTGCGCCCGCGTCTGCCCGAAGAACTGCCAGACCCATATTGCGGCCGACAAGGTCGCTGCATGATCTGGCAGAAAACCAGGAGAACGGCGTTGCCCTTTAGAATCTTCCATCGCGTCCTGTGGCTGGTCCTGTTCAGCAACGCTTTGGCTGTCTACTTCGCTTCTCATTCTATCCGCGCAGTAGTCGTCACAACGGTGGCTTGGTTGCTGCTCCTCCAGGTAGCCTATTTCGCAAGCGTGCTCTTTCTGATCTGGCGGTGCGGCTGGGCTAGCAGAGCTGGCAAAAGGGCTGAGCATTTTGGTCGTTGCAGGAAGTTGGATGCCAGTCGCTGGACAATAATGAGGTGGCGATGAATCTTCAGACATGCCTCAGGTCGTCCAATGGGCCGATATTGCCTCGACAACGCTCCGTCATCGGTATCGATGCCTATACGAAGGCAAAATCGATGCAAGGATAATCGACCTCGTCCAGAAGATTTTTTTGCTGCGGATCGAGGGTCCTTTTCGCGCAACTCGGCGGTGCGCCGGCGATCAACTGCTACGGCTACACCTTTCGCTACGGCTGACCCTCGGCAGGCAGGGGCACTCAGCTGCGACGGGCTGGGACTTGCCGCGACGACGACTGCCGGCCGTGGAGCTGTTGCATCTGGAGCGCTCGGCGCAGTCGCCTATAGATATCTCCACGAACTTCACATCGTTGGCGACGCTGGCGGGCAGCGCAGCGGACCAGAGAAAATCTCCAGCACCGGCTGGCGGTGGATTTCCATATGGCCATGAGCCAGCGATCATCAGCGTCGATGGCATGACCGCGCCTAACGGATCGCTTCGCGGATATGGTCACACTGCCCCGCCAGGAGGCCTCCGAGCGAGCCAAGATCGAAGCGTCGCACGCTGAAGGGAAGAAGCTGCGATCACCCACACGGGTTGCGAGATTGCCGCAATCCTTGGCGGAACTGGCATCCAGCTGAATATGCCTCATATGAAGCGCCGGTTGAAATCGGCAGCCTCGATGACAGTCCATCTGACAGGCATGAGCGCCCCGACCAACTGGTCAGCAGCGCCGTACGCCACTCTTCGAAGTTCCTGACAAGGTTACGCGCGCATTCAAGACCGCCAAGCTGGCCTTCGAGGAGCGCGGCTACACCGAACTCCAGACCACCAACTGGTTTAGATTGCGCAGTCCGAGCTCGCCCGCTTCGACGAGCGAAAGCGCCCGGTGTCGTCGATCGCAGCGTCATAGTGAGCGCCACGATCGGACCGATTCCCGGCGTCGACATCAACCGCCTGGCCCTGGCATCAAGGCGCGCCAGCGCGCGAATCTTTCTCGAGAGCCTGGAACTCGCGCAGTAGCACGGCGTGCACAGAAAGCAGCACCGTGGCCACCGTCTTCAGGTTCGGATGGCCAGCCACCAGTTCGCGGATGCGGCAAGCAAAGTCGCGGGGTATTGTCTTGCCGACCTTGAGCCCGAAGCCGCGCAAAATGCCACGCACACTGTTCTCTACATCCCTCAGCTTCGATTGAATGAGCTTGCGCGCCGTCAGGACCGCCCGCACCTCTTGCGCGGCCAGCGACTTGCAATGCACCGGCCGGAACCAGCCAAGCCGCATCAGCTGCGCGATCCCGCGAGCGTCATTGCGGTCCGACTTCACCGGCATGGCCTGAAGGCGTCGCGCACATGTCGCGTCTCCAGCAGCTCGACCGCCAGTCCCGCCTGCCGCATCGCTGCAAGAGCCATTGCGACAGCGGCCCGGCTTCCAGCCCGATCCGCGCCAGAGGAAGGCCGAGCGAGGCAAACCAGGCAATCAATGCCTCCGGCTCGCAACCGAACCTATCGGCGATGACCGCCAGCGTTACAGTCGGCCGCGCTCTGCGCTACGCCGACGGCTCCGCAGATAGCCTCTTACACCATCAGCCCGGACGAGGGCGAATTTTGTCCGAGTCCGATTGACGACATTCTGTGTTCAGAACCAGACGTCCCTAGACGCTAGTAGTAAGCTGGCCACGGGTGACTCACTGATGTTGTGCTCTCTGCTCCCAACACCTTTCGCGGCATGCCAATTGCGAGTGCGTTGCCAGATACCTGTTCCGACGTGGCCGTCTTCGGACCGGCGGCATCATGCGAAGCACCATACCGGCAGCAACCTTCAGTCGGCAGCGCACATAGTGCTGATGACACTGTTCATCAGCCTTCTGACTCGGCTGGTATCTAGTCTCGCGCTGGTGATCGGAGCACACCGGCGCAAAATCGAGCGAGTGACCATCACCCGATCAAACATCAAAGGAGTAGCTTATGCGAGTGGCCGTTGTTACGAACAGAAACCTTACGGGCGTGATTAACCGGTTCGGCCAGCCTTTGCCGCAGCCGCCGAAGTCTTTGCCAGAGTGGGACCGCGAAAGTGTGGTGGCGGCGCTACAAGAGGGCGGCCACGAGGTGCTGCTGTGCGAGGGCGATAAAGGCATGCTATCTACGCTTGAGCGGTTCATGCCGCCCGATACGCACGCCCGCCCTTCAGGATTCGTCTTCAACTTGGCTTATGGAATTCAGGGCGATTCCCGGTTCTCCCACGTTCCTGCCATGCTCGAAATGGCCGGCGTTCCGTACATAGGTGCGGGCCCGCTCGGACATGAGCTTGCCAACGACAAGGTCATCACCAAGATACTCATTCGCGACCGCGGTGTGCCGACGCCGAACTTTCGGGTGATGCGTCGAGGCTCTGAGAATGCCGGCGACCTGAGATTTCCAGTGGTAGTGAAGCCGCCTCGTGAAGGTGACAGCCTCGGATTGCAGCTCGTACATGAACCTGCTGAGCTAAAGGCGGCCGTGGAAGTGATTGTTGAGCAGTATGGGCAGGACGCGCTCGTTGAAGAATACATCGACGGCCGGGAAATCAGCGTTCCGCTGCTTGGAAACGAAGAACTCGAGGTATTGCCTCTTGTGGAGCAGGACTTCGGCGACCGCGCAACTCGTCTTATGACTTGGGAAGCAAAGTACGTGGCGGCTGCGGCGGCGTCGAAGATTTGCCCGGCACAGATCGGGAGAAGGCTTGCGGCGGTGCTGCGGGACATTTCGATTGCGACATTCCGCGCTTGCCAGTGCCGCGACTATGCCCGCGTCGACATCCGGATCGACCGCTCCGGCCAGCCTTTTGTCCTAGAGATCAACGCCAATCCGTGCCTCACGAAGGGCTCATCGTTTTGCGTCGCTGCGAACATGGCTGGACACAGCTACTCGAGCTTGATCAATCGCATCTTGAATGTCGCACACACACGGTATTACGGAACCGCTATCCCTCAGGCCGATCGTGACTAGCGCGGCGAGTTTGCCATTCCGCCGCATGGTGAGGTAGGAACAGACGACTGGAGTGGACGCTTCCTGCCCACTCGAGCCCGGACGCGCAGACGGACTGACCGGGTCAATGGACGCCGGTTCTCGGTGACGCACAAGAATCCCGTTGCTCCCGAGCAGTTCTTCCGTTGCGTCACCAGGATGTTCCCCACGGTCGCGACCGATCAGCCTGTCATTGCGCGGAAGGCCGTTCCTGGCGAAGTTGTGCCAAACACCATTTCGTGAGCCTTCTCCTTTCCCCATGTTACCCGACGTTGCAGCGTGCGCAGAAGGAGATCGGGATATTTCTCTGGATATTCCGACTGCAGCCGCGCCAGCAGTTCCCGACTCGTTTGCCACGGCTCTTCTTCAAACCAGCTACGGCGCTCGTGGGTGACTTCTGCCAATGGATCAGGTCGCCGCCGTTCCCGCTTTTGTTTTGGTCTCGGCTTCGCAGTGGGGCGGATTTCGCCGTCGTTCCACGCGGTTCGCAAGCTTGAGAGGAATTGATCGAGCGCTGGCTCGGTCACTGCGGAATCCGATGTAGACAATCGATCGGCTGATGCTACAAGGCGCTGTTGTGCGGTTCGCATCTCGCTCAGCAGCCTGACAGGATCCAGCTGTGCAGACATCTGCGCCAGCTTCGCGCGAACGGCCGCCGCCGTCAGCGGGTTTTCCATCAAGCTTGCAGGGTGTCGCCGGAAGGTGATAGCGCTTGCGCACTCGGGCTGGGCGACAGCGAAGGAATCAGCGGATCTCGAGCGACCGAGTTTCCAGCGAGACGAAGATTGCGCCAAGATCGGTACGGATAGCGGTCAGCGGGTCGGAACGAATCAATCGCTTATTTACATCCGTCAGTCTTTCTAGCGCGCTGCATAAGACGGAAAGGACCAATCATCAGCGAAGAGACTTATTCAGATGAGATACCCGGTTATATCGTCCTCTTCCATATTATGGTTCCTGACATAAATTCGATTGCCGCGCTGAAATAGATAGGGCCTTTGAGCGGGAATCTTTCCAAGTTTTGTAGTAACCACATAGCTCGGAACGGAAAAACCCGTTTCGAACCCGACAAGACCATCGACGATATCTTGGCCTTGCTCGAGACCAGTCACGAAATGGGAAACGCCAGTGACACGATCACAATGGTAGAGATAGTACGGCCTCACCCGTATTTCGATAAGCCTGCGAAAGAGCGCCTTCAGTGTCTCAAGATTATCATTAACACCCTTCAATAGGACCGTCTGATTTTGCACGGGAATTCCGTGCCGAAGGAGGCGGTCGCAGGCTTCAGTTGCCTCCGCAGACACCTCGATCGGGTGATTAAAGTGCGTGCTAAGCCATATGGGCCGATACTTATCTAGCATGCTGCATAGCTCATCGGTAATTCGCTGCGGCAAAAAAACAGGATAACGGGAGCCGATTCTAATTATCCTAACGTGCGGTATAGATCGTAACCTGCTGATAATTTCTTCCAGCTTTCCATCACGCAGGAAGAGCGGATCTCCACCTGTCAATAGAACGTCGGATATTTCCTCGTGCTGGGCTATATAATCGAAATCAGGATCGTAGGAAGCATCATAATCGGTGTTATAGTATGTGCCTTTCTCGCTAGATGTATGGTATTTTCTGGTGCAAAAACGGCAATAAACAGGACACGTATCTGAAACTAAAAAAACGACCCTGTTCGGGTATTTGTGTATAATGCGTCGCGTCTTGATGAATATCGTGTCCCCGACGGGATCAAGGTCCGACCCAATATCAGCATTCATTTCATCCATATGAGGTACCGCTTGTAGGCGAATCGGACATCTATCATCCGTCTTCGACATTAATGACGCATAGTAGGGGGTCACCATCCACCGGTAAGTGCCTTTGACCGCATCAATCGCTGCGACATCCTGGTCGCTCAGAGTTACCCATTGCGCGAGCGCGTCCTTCGACGTGATTAGATTGCGCATGTGGAATTTCCAGTCGCTCCAGACACCGTCGGTGAAATTTCCCTTCGTCAACAACACTGCATGTACTCCACAATTTCAGAACTTCGATGCTCGACACAATAAATCAAATTGGAACTGATATTCGTAGTAACATAGGATTGATGATGTAATCATGGTTTTTGATTAAGATCAACTCGCATCATTTATAATGTTGAATGAATTTCTCCTATGTAACACCTAGACATATCTGTCTACATCCGCCAATGGCCAGATTTTGATGCCAGACTAGATCGAAATAGTACATAGGTCAATCGAAAGACGTCGCAAGACGTGGCCTGAAGTATAATGTTATGTTGCAATTTTGTTGCGTCATTATCCGATATGCATGGGGATAATAATAGAATGTATCAATAGCCTGATATTTCCTGCAGCTTGGCTCTTGCTTGGGTGCCGTGTTCTGCTTGATCGAACCCTGGTCCATGTAACCTGACCGCTCCGCGCGCCCGAAGTCTCAGGGCGTGAACGCAGCCAATTTGGAATGCGCGAGGTTCCTCATGATCTGGACCTAAGATCAGCGCCCCGCCCTTTCGTGCGATGAGGCGAGGTGCTCGGGTGGGCCAAGCCGACCCTGACGCATGGAGGCGGGCCATGCGAGGGTATAGCGAAGCATTTGTCGCGTTGACATAGCCCAACAAGAAGCGTGCGGTAGCGATCGAGGAGGGTGGCAGTACGGCGAGGACGAGCGGCGAGAATAATGCTGCGCGATGGAGCGGACGATCAAAAAGTTTAGAAAGAAGTACGATCGACTGCACGTTTGCTTTGAGGTTGGGCGGACGGTTCCGATTGGGCATGCACGGGCGACCAGTCAAAACGACCGGCGTGACGCGTTCACGCTGGCGCTGCTGCAGCGGGCGTACGGATTTCGGAAAGACGGGACAGTGGTTTCGCTAATTGTGAGCTTTCAGGAGGTTGTCCGTTCGGACCGGACCGAGCAGAGGTGCGCAGAGCAAAAAGCCTGACCAAAAATCCGGCACGACGTCGGCCGTTGGGCGAAATCGTCCCCGACCTCGACGCAATGAATGGCTGGCAGTTCGTCAGGATGAGGTGAAAAACTTATCGCCACGCTGCAAGACAGGCGAGAGATCAAGGCGGAACTTGATGGCGCAAGTGCGCCCCGCTGTTTCGCTACGCCGCGATCGCCACTGTCCTTTGATCTTTCTGAGTGTCAGTATCGGGCAGGAGGTCGCGGGCTGAGTACAACCGGTCTCGGCTGGAGTTGGGGTGCTGAGTCGGTTCCGATGCGGTTTTAGACTCCCGGTGTGACGGAGTTCTCCAGTTTGTCGAGAAGGATGCAGAATTCCATCCAGGTGCGAGTGCTTTTCGGCGACATCTGATTTTGCCGCGCGAGTATGCTGCGAGCTCCCAATGGCCGCTGCCGGAGAACTTGAATGACTGCCGCAGTGGCTTCAAAGACTTCAACCACGATTGCCGCAGGCGCATTGCCCAAGGTGTCACATGGTCAGGGCGGCTATGTCTTCGACGCTGACGGCAAGCAATACATCGATGGGTCCGGAGGGCCTGCCGTGTACAGCATCGGCTACGGCAATGAAGAAGTCATCGCGGCCATTCATGATCAACTCAAGCGCGTGATGCATGGATACCGGTATACATTCACCAGCGATCCGCTCGAAGAGCTGACCGCGTTCGTCGCTGCCAAGTGTGGCGGCGAGCTCGATGCCATGGTGTTCGTATCTGGCGGGTCTGAGGCCGTGGAGTCCTCGATGAAGCTGGCGCTTCAGTATCATACCGCCCGCGGAGAAAAGAGCCGACGTCGTTTTATCTCTCGGCACCGGTCGTGGCATGGCAACACGCTTGGCGCGCTTTCCATTTCTGGCTTCAAAGAGCGTCGAGACGCCTATGAAGGCGCCTTGCTGTCCTCGTGCTTCCTGTCTCCGGCGAACACCTACCGACCGCCATCTGGCGTGTCTGCGAAGGATATTGCCGCACATTGCGCGGCCGAACTGGAGGATGCCATTTGTGAGATCCGCCCCGAGAACGTCGCCGCCTTTGTCTTTGAGCCCGTCGTAGGTGCCGCCGGTGGCGTCGTCCCCGCGCCACCAGGATATGCGGCTGGCATCCGCGACATATGCGATCGCCACGGCGTCCTCCTGATCGCCGACGAGGTCATGTGCGGAAGCGGGCGTTGCGGCACCTTCCGCGCCTTGGAACATGACGGTGTGGTTCCAGATATCATGCCGATCGCCAAGGGGTTGGCAGCCGGATACATTCCGCTGGGAGCCGCCGTCTACAGCCGCAAAGTCGGCGATGTCCTCAGATCGGTGTGTGGAGGACCGCAGACCGGCCATACGTTCACGGGTCACACCACGGCTTGCGCCGCCGGCGTGGCGGTTCAGAGGATAATCGAGCGTGAGCGGCTCGTTGAACACGTCTCGGCCAACGGACCAAGGCTGTTTTCCCTGCTACACGAGGCCCTCGACGGGATCACGTCCGTCGGCGATATTCGGGGGCGGGGTTACTTCGTCGGCATCGAACTTGTCGCCGATCCCGCCACCAAGGCTCCGTTCGACCCCCGCAGCCAGGCCTTCGTGAGAGTGCGGCGACGAGCGCTGCAAAATGGCCTAATCTGCTATCCGTCAGGAGGCAACGTCGATGGCGTGGCAGGAGACACAGTCATCATTTCCCCCAGGTATAACGCGACAGACGCGGAGTTGAGCGAAATCGCCGACAAGCTCGGCAAGTCGGTGCGAGAGGCTCTTTCTGAGATTGGAGCCGCCTGATGTCTTCCCGCACAGCCATCGTTACCTGCGCGATCACAGGATCGATCCACACGCCGTCGATGTCGCCCTTTCTGCCAGTCAGCGAGGACGACATCGTTTCGCAGGCGATCGCGGCGGCTGATGCCGGCGCGACGGTCATTCACCTTCACGTCCGGGACCCCGAGACGGGTCGCCCGAGCTCCGATGCGGAACGGTTTGAACGCGTGGTGGGACGCATTCGCGCCGGTTGCGACGCTCTGCTTAGCATCACGACCGGCGGCAGCGCGCAGATGTCGGTGGAGGAGAGACTTGAGGCTCCGATCCGGCTCCGGCCTGAACTTTGTTCCCTCAATCTTGGCACCATGAATTTCGCGCTTCACCCAATGGTATTGAAGGAGCGAGCCTGGAAACACTCGTGGGAGAAGCCGTTCCTTGAGGCCACCAGGAGCGGATTCTTCCGAAATACCTTTGCCGATATGGAGAGGATAATTGGCGAACTGGCGGACCGATTTGGCACGCGCTTCGAGTTCGAAGCCTATGACGTGGGGCATCTTTACAACTTGGCGCATCTTCTGGACCGGGGCCTGGTTAAGAGCAAGCCGTTCGTTCAGTTCGTTATGGGAATTCTTGGCGGTATCGGAGCAGACGCCGACAACCTTTCCTTCATGAAGCAGACGGCGACGAGGTTGTTTGGCGACGATATTGAATGGTCGGCCTTGCCTGCGGGCAGAAGCCAGATGCCCCTTTGCACGATGGCCGCAATCATGGGGGGCAACGTTCGCGTCGGGCTCGAGGACAACCTCTGGCTTACACCAGGGCTCCTGGCTGAAAGCAATGCGAAGCAGGTGGAGAAGATTACCCGCATACTTTCCGAGTTGCAGATAGGGGTAGCCACGTCATCCGAAGCGCGACGGCGGCTTCAGATTGCCCAATGAACCCCGCAGCTTTAGAGCGACTCCTCGCCATCCGGGATGGTCTGGAACCAATGCCAAAGATTTATGCAACGCTTGGGCTCCGGGTCGTGTCGGCAGAGGCTGGATCGGTCAAGATGCATCTAGTTCCTATAGACGGTCACGCAAACCCGCACGGCTTCGTGGGCGGGGGAGTGATCGCTACTGTCCTTGATACGTCGACGGCGTGGGTTTGCGACACGATGTGCGCGCCAGGCGAAGCTTGCGTGACAATCGACCTGAATGTGAATTTTCTTCGGCCAGTGCGCATCGACGACGGGGAGCTTCTTGCCGATGCAACGATTGTCCATTCTGGATCGCGCATCATGGTGGCGGAAGGCAAACTATGGCAGGCAGACGGCAAGCTGGTCGCAACAGCTAAATCAACCTGCATGGTGGTCGCTTGCGACCGGGTCGGGCGGCCCCGGGGATCGTCGGCCGACCAGATAATGAATGAGGAGCTTTGAATGAACGCTGTCCGCCAATTAGCGAAACCACTGTCCCGTCTTTCCAAACTCCGAACGCCCGATGCAGCCGCGTCAGCGTGAGCGCGTGACCCTGGTTCTTTTTGCCGTGCTCGCCCGTGGCCAAGATCGCAGATCTGCATGCCCAATCGGACCTGTCCGCCAGCCTCGAAGCTGACGTGCAGTCCAGCGAACTTCTTTCCCGCCCGTTTTGCGCATTTCGCAAAAACCGGACAACGATTCCGCTAAGTCGCGGACAGTTGCTTCACTTAGTCCCGGACAGTTTGACGACGTCGGTCCTCGGGTGCCTTGTTGCGTTTATGGATGATTGATTTCGCCGTTTTTGGCACCGGTCAAGAGGGGCGCTGCTTGTTGCTTTCGCATGCTGTCGCCCTCAAGGCTGATGCGGTGAGCGTTGTGAACTATCCTGTCGAGAATGGCGTAGGCGACGTGGGTTCTGCAATCAGGTCATGCCATCTGGCCACCGGGACTTGGGCGGTGATCAGGGTGGATTTTCGCCGATAGCGTTCCTCGATGATTTCGAACAGGTGAAGCGCTGCTGGTCGGTGAGGCTGTGGGTTCCAAAGTCGTCGAGAATGAGCAATTGGACGCGGGTGAGCTTGTCGATGAGGCGGGGAAAGCGGCCATCGAGGCGGGCGAGCGCCAGGTCCTCGAACAGGCGCGGCACGCGCACATAGAGCACGGAATGATCAAGCCGTGCTGCTTGCCGGCCGAAGGCGCAGGCTAGCCACGACTTGCCGGTTCCGGTCTGGCCGGTGACGATCAGGTTCTCATGCGCTTTCAGCCATTCGCCCTGGGCGAGCGCCATGGTGCTGCGCCGGTCGAGCCCGCGTGGCGCGGCAAAGTCGATGTCCTCGATGCAGGCTTCGGGAAAGCGCAGCCTGGCTGAGGCGAGCCGGTTTCGGACGCGCTTGTCGGCCCGCATGGCGACCTCGCGGTCGAGCATCAGGCCGAGCCACTCGTCACGGCTGAGCTCGTTGGCGTTGTTCCGTTCGGCCAGTTCGCGCCAGGCGGTAGCCATGCCGGCCAGACCGAGGGTTTGCATCTGGTCGAGGGTGGGGTTCGTCAGCATTCTTTCTTCCTTTCCTTCACTGGTAATAGATGGAGCCGCGGATGTTGGCGTGCTGGGGTGTCGGCTTTGCCGGCTCTGCGGAGCTGGCCCGGTCGAGGCCGGATTTGAGGTTGGCGGTGACGGAGGCGTAGGTGATCGCGTTGATCAGCAGCGCCCGCTCGCAGGCTGCCTCCGTCCGCTCAGGCCCATAGCGCGGCGACAGCGACAGGATGCCTATGGCCGCGCGGTAGCCCTGTTCCGGATGTGGCCGATCGCGCATCATGCGCTCGACCAGGATGGCGGCGTTTGGGCCGATCCGGGCCGCCCGGCCGATCAGGTTGGCCGGTGTCGTATTGGCATAGCGCTGATGCGCCTTGGGCATGTGGGTGTTGACGGTGACATGGCCGGAGCGCTGCGAGCGACGCACATGGCTGGCGACGCGCTGGTGATCGTGGAAGATCTCGACCACCCGGTGTGTGAGCCGCACCTGGACGGTGCGGCCGATCAGCCGATGCGGCACCGAGTAGAAGGTCTTGTCGACCTCGACATGGTAGTCGGGATGCACCTTGGCCGTCTTCCATTCCGCGTATTCGAACGGGGCCGCCGGCAACGGCCTCAAGGCCGCCCGCTCGATCTCCTCGAACAGTTCGCGGCGACTTTTGCCGACATGGCGCATCGGTCGGTTGTTCAGCTCCTCGAGCAGCTCCGCAATCGCCGTGTTGAGCTCGGCGATCGAGAAGAAGGACCGGTTCCTGAGCCGGGCGAGAATCCAACGTTCGACGATCAGCACCGCGCCCTCGACCTTGGCCTTGGGTAAAGCCGTCAACTGCAGCCCGTGTGGGGACGACCGGCCTCACGGTCCGCATTACTCACCCATTCCACCCGCTTAAAGGCCAGAG